>NZ_JBHUWH010000503.1:0-5470 GCF_042670125.1 Kitasatospora sp. NPDC057198
GGCTCCGCCGCGGTGCCGTCCGCGGACGTCTCGGCCTCGGCAACCGGAGCGGACGACCCGGCGACGGGCGACGGCGCGGCGGACAGCACCGTCGCGGCGGCCGAAGCCCTCCGGGTCGAAGTCGGCACCACCGCCGACGGCGTACCGACCGGTGGCGTACCGACCGGCGGCGTCGCAGCAGACGGCGTCGCGACCGGCGGACGCGTGGTCGCGGGCGCGGGCACGGGCGCGGGCACGGTCGGCGTGACCGTCGCGGGCGCCACCTGCCGCGCCGGCACCCCGGGCGGCGCCGGCTCCGGCGCGACGGGCACCGGCGGCAACGGGCTCGGCACGTCCACCGACTGGTCCGCCGTCGGAGCGGCGGGCGCCACCGGCACCACGACCGGCAGCACCTCCGACGGCACTGGCAGCGTCAACGCGGGCTCGGCCGAGACGTCCACGGCGGACGGCACGCCGGAGGGAGACGGGCTCACCGGTGCCGTCGGCGACGCGGAGGGCACGGGCGTGGGCGTGGGCGTGGGTGTGGGCTCAGGCGTCGGGCTGGCGGCCACACCGCCCTGGTCGACCACCGGCGGCACCACGACCGGGAGGAGCTCGGGCGGCACCGGCGCGGTCACCTCGGGCTCCACCGGGGGCGAGACCGACGGAACAGCGCTCGACGGCAGGCCGGAGGCGGACCCGGAAGCGGAGGCGGAGGGCGAGGCCGAGACGCCGGGGCCCGCAGTCGCACCGCCCGACGGCGCACCGGACGCGGAGGCCGACACCGACGGACTCGGGCTCGGGCTCGAACTCGGGCTCGAACTCGGGCTCGCAGCGCCCTGATCGCCCGTCGTCGGCGGCAGGACCGGCACCACGATCGGCACCACCTCCGGCGGCACCGGCACGGTCACCTCCGGCTCCCCCGAAGCAGCAGCGCTCGACGGCGCCGCAGACCCGGAAGCCGACACGCTCGGGCTCGCACTCACGTCAACACCCGGGCTCGCGCTCGGACCGCTCTGGTCGACCACCGGCGGCACCACGACCGGCAGCACCTCCGGCGGCACGGGCGCGGTCACCTCCGGCACCCCGGAAGCGGCAGCGCTCGACGGCGCCGCAGACCCGGAAGCCGACACGCTCGGGCTCGCACTCACGTCAACACTCGGGCCCGCACTCGCACTTGCACTCGCACTGGTGTCAACGCTCGGGCTCGCGCTCGGACTGGCACTGGCGCTCGGGCTGGCACTGGCGCTCGGGCTCGGGCTCGCGCTGGCACTCGCGCTCCCCGTACCGCCCGCCGTCGCGGCGACGCGGACCGGCACCGGCTCGCCCGGGGTGCCGTTGCCCGCGGGGTCGGTCGCGGTGGGGAGGAGGGTGAGGTCACCGGAGGCGAGGTCGCGGGTGGGGGTGCAGGACCAGGTGCCGTCGGGGGCGGTGACGGCGCTGCAGACGGTGGTGCGTTCGTCGCCGTGGCCGGTGGCGGCGGTGACGGTGACGGTGGTGCCGGGCTCGGCGCGGCCGGTGAGCTTGGGGCGGGCGGTGTGCAGGAGTTCGCCGCCGCCGGGGGCGGTGAGCTGCGGGCGGTCGGGGGCGGCGGTGTCGACGGCGAGGGCGACCGGCTTGCCGTCCGAGCGGTTGCCCGCGCCGTCGGCGGCGTGCGGGGTGAGCTGGTAGCGGCCGTCGGCGAGGTTCTCGACCGGCAGGCAGGACCAGGTGCCGTCGGCGGCGACCGCGGTGGAGCAGATTTCGCCGCCGCTGCGGTCGGGGGCGTCCGCGGTGACGGTGACGGTGGAGCCGGGTTCGCCGAGGCCGGTGAGCAGCAGGCCGGGGTCGTTGGTGTAGGCGGGCAGGGTGAGCACGGGGGCGGTGGGGGGCGTGGTCCTGACGGTCAGTCGGAACTCGTCACCGTGCAGCACCATGCCGCTGCGGGTGGTCTCCACCGGGGCGAGGGTGTGGGTGCCCTCGTCCAGGGCCCGGTCGGGGCGGCAGTTCCACGAGCCGTCGTTGCCGGCCTTGGCGGTGCACAGGGTGGTGCCGTTCTCCTGGACGGCGATGCTCGCCCCGGCGACCGCGCCGTCGCCGCGGAACTCGGGGCGGGTCTCCCGGGTGGTGGTGCCGGGGACGGGGAGGCCGACCTGGGGCTTGGCGGCGCCGATCGAGATGCCGACCTTCTGGTCGACGACCTGCCCGGAGTCGGCGAAACCGCCGGGGGCGACGAGTTGGGAGCCGTTGCGGGCCAGCCGCAGCCGGACCCAGGTGTCGCCGGCGGCGGCCCCGGCCGGGACCTGCCACTCCAGGGCGGCGTGGTCCGCACCGGCGGGGACGTCGGCCTGGACCCGCTCCAGCGGGTCGAAGCGGCCGTTGTGGTCGAAGTCGATCCAGCCGGCCAGGACGGCGGGGGCGCCGCCCGCGGCCACCGGCACGTCCAGGTGGTAGTAGCGGCCGACGGCGGCCTCGGTGGGGAAGGCCAGCGTCGGGTCGGCGCCCTGGTACTCGGCGCGGCCGGGCTGGAGCAGCGGCGGGGGCGGGCTGGCCCAGGGGCTGCGGCGGCCCTCCCCGCCGTCGACCTCCACGCTGGGGGCGACCGGGCCGGCGTCGGGGGCCGGCGGGGGCGGGCTCGCGGGCGGGCCGGGTTGCAGCGGCTGCTCGACGGACTGGGCGAGGCCGGGGCGGGCCCGGGTCGCCGAGGTGGTGGCGTCCTGCCCGAGGAACAGGTCGGAGACCAGGTGGGAGACGTTCCCGTACTCCTGCGGGGCGCTGCCGAGGCCCTCGTCGAGGGTGACGGTGTACGCCTGGCGGAGCGGGGCGGGCGGGGTGGTGGAGCCGTTCTCGGCGGTGGAGCGCTGCTCGACGCGCAGCGACACGGTGGAGACGGTGCCGGCCAGTTCGAGCGTGCCGGAGCCGTCGGCCGGGCCGGCGGGGGCGGTGTCGGCGGGGGCGAGTTCGCCGGAGCCGACCGTCCAGCCGTGCCAGCCGGTGCGGCCGACCAGGGCGGGGGCGGCGGGGCTGCCGCCGGTGACGGTCAGCCGGGTGCCGGTGGTGGTGCTGCCGTCCTTCGAAGTGGCGGTGCCGACCAGGCCGCTGACGTGCAGTCGGGGGTTGCGGACGGGGCGGGAGAAGGAGAGCTGGAGGGTGCCGAGGGTGTGCCAGGAGCCGTCGGCGCGGGGGCGGCGCTCGGCGGCCAGGAAGGTCTCGGCGGGGTCGCCGGGGCGGATGCCGTCGGTGTAGGGGCTGCCGCTGCCGCCGGGGAGGTCGGCGAGCCTGCCGGGGGCGGTGTCGACGCCCACCCCGGGGACGGCCGCGTAGTCGAACTGGACGGCGAGGCCGGAGGGCAGCACGGCGCGGCGCTCGGCGGACCAGGCGTCCGGGCTCTGCTGGGCGGCGGTCGGCGGCGCGAGGGCGCCGGTGAGCAGGCCGGTGGCGATCAGGACGGCGGTGCGTCGGCCGATCCTGGGCCGCGGCCGGTCGCGGTCGGCCGGGCGGGCGTCGGGGGCCGGGGCCCGGTGGGGGAACTGTCGGCACATCCGGCTCTCCTCTCGGTGTCGTCGGCCGCCGTGATCGCGGTCCGACCGCCATGCACCCGAATGCTCATGACGATCCGACAAAAGGGAATCACGATCTGGTTTCGGTCATACCGCGACACCTGGTCATTTCATCTGATACCACCCGATTGGTGGCCACTCGGTCGGCAGCATCGGGATACCCGCCCGACTCACCGTCAACTCCCGTGAACAGGCATCAATCGGGTGGTACCGCCCAGTTGTTGACCATTGGTCACACCGCCCTGTTCGAATTGGTGGGTTTATCAGTAGAGTCGGCGGGCGTGACGATTGATCCCACTCTCATCAAGAGCAGCTTCGCCGCCGTCGAGCCCCACGGCAGCGAGGTCACCGCCTACTTCTACGCACACCTGTTCGAGCACAATCCGGGCGTGCGCAAGCTCTTCGCCGAGCACATGAACGAGCAGCAGGACCGCCTCTGGGCCGCCATCGGCACCCTGGTCAACAAGCTCGAGGACACCGACACCGTGGTGAACGTGCTCCAGGGCCTCGGCCGCCGGCACGCCGGGTACGGCGCCCTCCCCGAGCACTTCCCCGCCGTCGGGGCCAGCCTGCTCGCCTCCCTCGCGCACTTCGCGGGCGACGCCTGGACCCCGGAGATCGAAGCGGCGTGGACGGCGCTCTACGGCGTCATCACGGATGTCATGAGCGCGGCAATGACCGAAGAAACCGCGGGCTGAGAGCCCCCCGGTGCCCTTCGACCCCGCGGTCATCCGCGCCAGCTTCGCCGTCGTCGAGCGCCGCGCCGATCAGCTGACCAAGTTCTTCTACGCCCACCTGTTCACCAACAACCCCGGCGTCGAAGAGCTCTTCCCGGCCAGGCTCGCCGAACAGCGCGACCGCCTGTTCGCCGCGCTCACCCAGCTCGTGGTGCGCCTGGAGGAGCCGGAGGAGCTCACCGGCTACCTGGCGGCGCTCGGGCGCGACCACCGGAAGTTCCGGGCCGCGCCCGAGCACTACCCCGCCGTCGGCGCCAGCCTGATCGCCGCGCTCAAGCACTTCTCCGGCCACTACTGGACCCCGGAGATCGAGCAGGCGTGGCTGGAGGCGTACACCGTCATCTCGCAGGCCATGATCGACGCCGCCGCGGCCGTCCCCGAGTCCACCCCCCGCTGGTGGGACGCCGAGATCGTCGGCCACCACCGCGCCGCCCCCGACCTCGCGGTGCTCACCCTGCGGCCCGACCGGCCGTACCCGTTCACCGCGGGCCAGTACCTGACGGTCTGCTCCGACCGGCGCCCGCAGGTCTGGCGGCCCTACTCGGTCGCCTGCGCACCCCGTCCCGACCACACCCTGGAACTGCACGTCCGCCGGGTCCCCGACGGGCTGCTGTCCACCGCGCTGGTCGACGAGGCCGGGCGCGGCGAGCGCGTCCGGCTCGGGCCGCCGCTCGGCGAGGCCGTGCTCGCCCCGGACTCCGGGCAACCGCTGCTGATGGTCGCCGCCGGTACCGGCTGGGCCCCGGTCAAGGCCCTGCTGGAACAGCTCGCCCGGGACGGCGGACGGCCCGCCACGGTCTTCGTCGCCGCCCGCGGGGACGAGGACCAGTACGACCTCGACTCCGTGCACGGCCTGGTCAAGGAGCACGCCTGGCTGCACGCCGTGCTCTCCGCACCCGAACGCGGCGCCTCCCGCAGCGAGGCCGCCCGGCTGCTGCGCGAGGGGCTGGAGGGGTACGGGGACTGCTCCGGCCACGACGTCCACCTGGCCGGGCCGCCCGACCTCGTCCCCGCCGTCCGCGCCCAACTCCTGCGGCAGGGGGCCGAGTCCGAGCACGTCCGGCACGACCCCGTCACGGCCACCTTCAACCGCAGCCGCCCGCTCACCCCCGCGGAGTGGTTCCTGGAGGAACGCGACGTGCCGTGGATCAACCGGACCGAACTCGGCTGACGCCGGCCCTGCCGCCCCCCGACCACCACAACGGGGGGCGGCAG
>NZ_JBHUWH010000504.1:0-5463 GCF_042670125.1 Kitasatospora sp. NPDC057198
GATCCGGTCAGGCGATGACCGTGACGTCCCCGATGCCGAGCGCCTTCACCGGCTCGGCGATCGCCGAGGCGTCGCCGACCAGCACGGTGACCAGCCGGTCCGGCGGGAAGGCGGCGACCACGGCGCGGGTGGCGGCCGCGGTGTCCAGCTCGGCCAACTGCCGGTAGAAGTCCGCCTGGTAGGTGTCCGGCAGGTACTGCTCGACCTGGTCCGCCAGGGTCGCGGCGACCGAGCCGGCCGTCTCGAACTTCAGCGGGGCGACGCCGACCAGGAACTGCACGGCCTCCTCCCGCTCGGCGTCGGTCAGGCCGCCCTCGGCCAGCGTGCGCAGGATGGTCCAGGTGTCCTGCAGCGCGGGCGCGGTGGACTCGGTGTCCACCGAGCCGCTGATCGCCAGCAGCCCGCGGCCGGAGCCGTCGGCGGCCGAGCGCAGCGCCTGGGCGAACGCCCGCACGCCGTAGGTGTAGCCCTTCTCCTCGCGCAGCACCCGGTCGAGGCGGGAGGTGAGGGTGCCGCCGAGGCAGTAGGTGCCGAGCACCTGCGCGGCCCACACCGGGTCGTGCCGGTCCGGGCCGATCCGGCCGATCAGCAGCTGGGTCTGGACCGAGCCGGGCCGGTCCACGATGATCACCCGGCCGGTGTCGTCCCCGGCCACCGGGCCGTGCACGGCCGGCTCCTTGCCGTCGGCGCTCCACCGGCCCAGGGTCGACTCCAGCAGCGCGGCCAGGTCGACGCCGGTGAGGTCGCCGACCACCACGGCGGTGGCGGTGGACGGGCGCAGGTGGGCGCGGTAGAACGCCTCGACCGCGTCCCGGTCGATCCGCTTGACGGTGTCGGTGGAGCCGGAGCGCGGCCGCGACAGCCGGTCGTCGGCCGGGAACAGCGCCGCGTACAGCGCCTTGGCGGCCCGCCGGGCCGGGTTGGCCTGCTCGTGGACGATCTCGTCGAGGCGGTTGGCGACCAGCCGCTCGATCTCGTCGGCGGGCAGCGCGGGGGCGCGCAGCGCGTCGCCGAGCAGGGTCAGGCCGCGCTCCAGGCGGGAGGCCGGGACCTCCAGCGAGACCCGGATCGCCGGGTGGTCGGCGTGCGCGTCCAGGGTGGCGCCGGCCCGCTCCAGCTCGCCCGCGAACTCCTCGGCGCTGAGCGTGTCGGTGCCCTCGGACAGCGCCCGGGCCAGGATCGAGGCGACGCCGTCCAGGCCCTCCGGCTCGGCGGCCAGCGGCGCGTCCAGCACCACGTCGACGGCGACCAGCTGCTGGCCGGGGCGGTGGCAGTGCAGCACCGTCAGGCCGTTGGCCAGGGTGAGCCGCTCGGGGGCCGGGAACGCCCACGGGGTGGGGGTGCCGGGCCGGGGCTGCGGGTGGAACTCCATCGCGGGGGTGTAGTCGCTCACGCCGCCGCCTCCTCGTCGCTGTCGTTGCTGTCGGTGCTCTCGTCGCCACCGGTCGGCTCGTACACCAGCACGGCCCGGTTGTCGGGGCGCAGCCGCGCGGCGGCCACCGCCCGGACCTCCTCGGCGGTGACGTCGAGGACCTTCGGCAGGGCGCTGTCGACCAGCTTCGGGTCGCCGAACAGGACGGCGTAGCGACACAGTTCGTCGGCCCGGCCGGCCACCGTGGTGAGCCGGTCCAGCCACTCGCGCTCGATCTGCGCCTGGGCGCGCTCCAGTTCCTCGGCGGTGGGGCCCTCGGCGGCGAAGCGGGCCAGCTCCTCGTCGACGGCGGCCTCGATCTGCGCCAGGGTGGCCTCGCCGCCGGCCTTCACGTCCAGCCAGCCGAGCGAGGGCGCGCCGGCCAGCCGCAGCAGGCCGAAGCCGGCCGCGACGGCGGTGCGGTCGCGGCGCACCAGCCGGTTGTAGAGGCGGGAGGACTCGCCGCTGCCGAGGATGGTGAGCGCCAGGTCGGCGGCGTCGGCCTCGCGGGTGCCGTCGTGCGGGAGCCGGTAGGCGGCCATCAGCGCGCGGGAGGGGACGTCCTCGCGGACCAGCTCGCGCACCTCGGCGCCGATGGTCTCCGGCAGGGCGCCGTCGCGCGGCGGCTGCTTGCCGTCGTGGGCCGGGATCGAGCCGAAGTACTTCTCCACCCAGGCGATGGTCTGCTCCGGGTCGAGGTCGCCGACGATCGCCAGCACCGCGTTGTTGGGCGCGTAGTAGGTGCGGAAGAACGTCCGGGCGTCCTCCAGCGTGGCGGCGTCCAGGTCGGCCATCGAGCCGATCGGGGTGTGGTGGTAGGGGTGGCCGTCGGGGAAGGACAGCGCGGTGAGCTTCTCGAACGCGGTGCCGTAGGGCACGTTGTCGTAGCGCTGGCGGCGCTCGTTCTTCACCACGTCGCGCTGGTTCTCCATGGACGTCTCGTCCAGTGCGGCCAGCAGCGAGCCCATCCGGTCGGCCTCCAGCCAGAGCGCGAGCTCCAGTTGGTGGGCGGGCATGGTCTCGAAGTAGTTGGTGCGCTCGAAGCTGGTGGTGCCGTTGAGCGAGCCGCCGGCGCCCTGGACCAGTTCGAAGTGCCCGTTGTTGGAGACGTTCGCAGAGCCCTGGAACATCAGGTGCTCGAAGAGGTGGGCGAGGCCGGTGCGCCCCTTGACCTCGTGCCGGGAGCCCACGTCGTACCAGAGGCAGACGGCGGCGACCGGGGTGAGGTGGTCCTCGGAGAGCACCACCCGCAGGCCGTTGGCCAGGCGGTGTTCGGTGATGGCGAGGCCGCTTGCGGGCACGGGGTTGGCCATGCGGGGTCCTTCCCGTCGTCGGTTCCGGAGTGTCCGGGCCGGGGGCGTGTGACGTCCCCCATTGTGGTGCAACGCCCGGTGCCGCCGTCAGGTGTCCGGCCGCGGGGCGCGTTCGCCAGCGGCGGAAGCGCCCCGGGTGACGGGTGCTGTCCCACCGAGGGTCCACAATGGGGGGCGTTCGTGCCCGCGTCCGACCACCCCCATGTCCCGCATGTACCGCAAGGGAGCCCCGCAGCGATGGCCCGCCGCAGTTCGCCCACCCCGCCGCCCGGTGACTTCGAGGAGCGGATCCTCGACGTCGATGTCGTGGACGAGATGCAGGGCTCGTTCCTGGAGTACGCCTACTCGGTGATCTACTCCCGGGCCCTGCCGGACGCCCGGGACGGCCTCAAGCCGGTGCACCGCCGGATCCTCTACCAGGCCAACGAGATGGGCCTGCGCCCGGAGCGCGGCCACGTCAAGTGCGCGCGCCTGGTCGGCGAGGTGATGGGCCGGCTGCACCCGCACGGCGACGCCTCGATCTACGACGCCGTGGTGCGCCTGGCGCAGCCGTTCTCGATGCGGCTGCCGCTGATCGACGGCCACGGCAACTTCGGCTCGCTCGGCAACGACGACCCGCCGGCCGCGATGCGCTACACCGAGTCCCGGCTGACCGCCGCCGCGATGTCGCTGGTGGAGTCCATCCACGAGGACACCGTCGACTTCGGCCCGAACTACGACGGCTCCGAGCAGGAGCCCCAGGTGCTCCCCTCGGCGTTCCCGAACCTGCTGGTCAACGGCGCCACCGGGATCGCGGTCGGCATGGCCACCAACATGCCGCCGCACAACCTGGCCGAGGTGGTGGCCGCCGCCCGGCACCTGATCAAGCACCCCGCGGCCGACCTGGACACCCTGATGCGGTTCGTCCCCGGCCCCGACCTGCCCACCGGCGGCC
The DNA here is from genome assembly GCF_042670125.1 of Kitasatospora sp. NPDC057198. NCBI lineage: Bacteria > Bacillati > Actinomycetota > Actinomycetes > Kitasatosporales > Streptomycetaceae > Kitasatospora > Kitasatospora sp. NPDC057198. Next base: position 3,659 of record NZ_JBHUWH010000504.1, read on the forward strand.
GGATCGTCGGCCTGTCCGGCATCCGGGACGCGTACCAGTCCGGCCGCGGCACCTTCAAGATCCGCGCCACCACCTCGATCGAGAACGTCACCGCCCGCCGCAAGGGCATCGTGGTCACCGAACTGCCGTACACGGTCGGCCCCGAGAAGGTGATCGGCAAGATCAAGGACCTGGTCAACGCGAAGAAGCTCCAGGGCATCGCCGACGTCAAGGACCTCACCGACCGCGAGCACGGCCTGCGCCTGGTCATCGAGGTGAAGAACGGCTTCGTCCCCGAGGCGCTGCTGGAGCAGCTGTACAAGCTGACGCCGATGGAGGAGACCTTCGGCATCAACAACGTCGCGCTGGTCGACGGGCAGCCGCTGACGCTGGGCCTCAAGGAGCTGCTGGAGGTCTACGTCGACCACCGCTTCACGGTGGTCAAGCGGCGCAGCGACTTCCGCCGCCGCAAGCGCCAGGACCGGCTGCACCTGGTCGAGGGCCTGCTGGTCGCGCTCGTCGACATCGACGAGGTGATCGCGATCATCCGCAGCAGCGACGACGCGGGCCAGGCCAAGGACCGGCTGATGGAGCGCTTCGGCATCTCCGAGATCCAGACCGCGTACATCCTGGACACCCCGCTGCGCCGGCTCACCCGCTTCGACCGGGTCGAGCTGGAGGCCGAGCAGGCCAAGCTGCTCAAGGAGATCGCCGAGCTGACCGAGATCCTGGAGTCCGACAGCAAGCTGCGCTCCGTGGTCTCCTCCGAACTCGGCGCCGTCGCCAAGCAGTTCGGCACCGAGCGGCGCACCGTGCTGCTGGAGGCCGGCTCGGTGCCGTCCGCGGCGCTGGCGGTGCCGCTGGAGGTCGCCGACGACCCGTGCCGGGTGCTGCTGTCCACCACCGGGCTGCTGGCCCGCACCTTCGACCTGGAGCCGGTCACCGAGGAGTCCGCGGCCCGCGCCAAGCACGACGTGCTGACCTCCGCCGTCCCGGCCACCGCCCGCGGGGACGTCGGCCTGGTCACCACGGCCGGCCGGGTGCTGCGGCTTCCGGTGATCGACCTGCCCGCGCTGCCCCCGGGCACCACGGCGCTGTCCGGCGGCGCGGCGGTCTCCGAGTTCCTCCGGCTGGAGGCCGACGAGCGGCCGATCGCCCTGACCACGCTGGACGAGTCCTCGCCCGGCCTGGCGCTGGGCACCGTGCAGGGCGTGGTCAAGCGGGTGGTGCCCGAATGGCCCGCCAACAAGGACGAGTTCGAGGTGATCGCGCTCAAGGACGGCGACGCCGTGATCGGCGCGGTCGAGCTGCGCACCGGCGAGGAGGACCTGGTCTTCATCACCTCCGACGCCCAACTGCTGCGCTACCAGGCAGGCCAGGTCCGCCCGCAGGGCCGCCCGGCCGGCGGCATGGCCGGCATCAAGCTGGCCGACGGCGCGCGGGTGCTCTCCTTCACCGCGGTCGACCCGGCGCAGGACGCGGTGGTGCTGTCGGTCGCGGCCGCCTCCGGCACGCTGGCCGGCGAGGAGCAGACCAGCTGGAAGCTCACCCCGTTCGACCAGTACCCGCGCAAGGGCCGGGCCACCGGCGGCGTCCGCTGTCAGCGCTTCCTGCGCGGCGAGGACGGCCTGGCCTTCGCCTGGGCCGGCCCGCTGCCCGCCCTCGGCACCAGCAGCACCGGCCAGCCGGTCGCCCTCCCCGAGCGCGACCCGCGCCGCGACGGCTCCGGCACCCCGGTGCCGTCCCCGGTCGCCGCGGTCGGCGGCCGGATGTGACGGGCGGCCGACCGTCCTGAACCGTCCCGAAGGGGCGCCCCGGTGGACGGG
>NZ_JBHUWH010000505.1:0-5462 GCF_042670125.1 Kitasatospora sp. NPDC057198
CCCCGCGCCCCCGGCGAACTCGGCACCCACGTCGGCCTCACCGCCGCCACCATGACCGCCGGCGACGCCCTGCACTGCGGGTTCGCCGACCACTACCTGCCCTCCGCCGCGCTGCCCGAGCTGACCGCCCGGCTCACCGCGGGCGAGGACCCGGCTGCCGCCGTCGCCGCGCTGGCCGCCCCCGCCCCGGCCTCGGAACTCGCCGCCCAGCGCGAGTGGATCGACCACTGCTACGCCGCCGACAGCGTCGAGGAGATCCTGGAGCGGCTGCGCGCCACCGGCCTGCCCGCCGCGAAGGACGCCGCCGAACAGCTGCTCGGCAAGTCGCCCACCATGCTCAAGGTGACCCTCGCCGCGCTGCGCCGGGCCCGCGGGCTGCCCTCGCTGGCCGCCGTCCTCGACCAGGAGTACCGGATCTCCTGCGCCGCGCTGGCCCACCACGACCTGGTCGAGGGCATCCGCGCCCAGGTCGTCGACAAGGACCGCACCCCGCGCTGGCACCCCGCCGCCCTGGAGCAGGTCACCGCCGCCGACGTCGCCCGCTTCTTCACCGTCCCCGCCGACGGCGACCTGGGGCTCGCGGGGTGACCATCGTCTCGCCTGTCGAGACTGGCATCCGGGGCGGCGTTCGGAGATCGTATCCAGCGGCAGAGGTTCCGCTCAGCGTGGAGAGGAAGAAGCGACGATGACCGAGTACGAGACGATCCTGGTGGACCGCAAGGGCCGGGTCGGCATCATCACCCTCAACCGGCCCGAGGCGCTCAACGCGCTCAACACCCGGCTGATGACCGAAGTGGTGGCGGCCGCCAAGGAGTTCGACCGGGACCAGGAGATCGGCGCGCTGGTGGTCACCGGCTCGGCGAAGGCGTTCGCGGCCGGCGCCGACATCAAGGAGATGCAGGACAACCGCTTCCCCGCCGTCTACCTCGACGACTGGCTCGGCCCCTGGGACGAGCTGGGCCGGCTGCGCAAGCCGGTCGTCGCCGCGGTCGCGGGCTACGCGCTGGGCGGCGGCTGCGAGTTGGCGATGCTCTGCGACATCCTGATCGCCGCCGACACCGCGAAGTTCGGCCAGCCGGAGATCAAGCTCGGCGTCATCCCCGGCATCGGCGGCTCCCAGCGCCTGACCCGCGCCGTCGGCAAGGCCAAGGCCATGGACCTGTGCCTGACCGGCCGGATGATGGGCGCCGAGGAGGCCGAGCGCTCCGGCCTGGTCTCCCGCGTCGTCCCCGCCGAGCAGCTCCTGCCGGAGGCCCTCGCCGTCGCCGAGGCCGTCGCCGCGATGTCGCTGCCCGCCGCCGTGATGATGAAGGAGTCGGTCAACCGGGCCTTCGAGACCACCCTCGCCGAGGGCGTCCGGTTCGAACGCCGGCTGTTCCACGCCGCGTTCGCCACCGCCGACCAGAAGGAGGGCATGGCGGCCTTCGCCGAGAAGCGCCCGGCCGCCTTCACCAACGGCTGAGCCCCCTCACGCCCCGCCCCGGCCGGTCCAGCCCGACGGCGTCCGGTCGCCGCGGTGGGCGCCGTTCTCCCGGTGGAGGTGGCGGCCGAGGGCCTGGAGGTCTCCGGTGTCGGCGGGTTGCCGGACGGCGGCCAGTCGGTCGGTGGGCTGCTGGGGCGGTACGGGCGCTCTCTCCGAGCGTCGGCGCAGCGGGTCAGGTCGGACCCCGGCCCGGGGCACCGACGGCCCGGCCGGTCACTTGCTGCCGTACCAGACCACCCTGCCGCCGTCGCCGACGTCCACGATCACCAGGTCGGCGCCGGTGCCGTACTCGAACCGCTGGCTGCCGCCCTGGCCGCCGTGCGGCGTGAACCGCGGCTCGGCGGTCGGGGTGCGGCCGACCGGCGGCTGCCGCAGGAAGCGGTCGGCGGCCGCCCTGGCGTCCTGCTCGCTGATCGTCACGGCTTCCTGGGAGCCGCTCGGGCTGAAGGCGATCAGGTCGATCAGCCGGCCGGAGGGCCACTCCAGGGTGAAGCCGGCGTGCTCGGCCATCACCATGAGGTGGTCGGGGTACCCCTCGCTGACGGAGCGCTGCACCTTGGTCGCCACGGCGCCCGGACCGAACAGCAACTCGGTGTCCCGCTGGGCGAGTTCGCGCTGGGCGGCGGTCGCCTCGACGGCGCCGGTGAGCGGGGCCGGGGAGAACACCAGCCACTGGAGCAGCAGCACCGGCGCGGCGATGCCGGCCGCCAGCGTCCCGCCGAGCTTCCACTCCGGCCGGCCGGGCCGGATCCGGCGGCGCATGGCCAGCCGCACCGCGCAGCCGAGCAGCACGCCGGCCAGGCCGCCGAGCGAGTTGGCCGCGAAGTCGCTGGAGTCGCAGGCCCGGCCGACCGAGGTGAGCAGCCCCTGCCCGGTCTCGGTGAGCGCGCTCAGCCCGACCGCCCCGACCGCGGCCAGCAGCGGCCGCCCGAGGGCCAGCACCGCGAACAGGCCGATCGGGACGAACATCAGGACGTTCATCCGTCCCTGTTCGGTGCCGAGCACGAACGACAGGTCGGAGCTGATCCCGCACACCGGGTGGGTGCTGCCGCCCTGCCCGGTCGGGTAGAAGGTGGCGGTGAGTTCGGCGGCCAGCGCGACGCCGAGCAGCACGGTGGACGGCTGCGGCGTCCCGTACCGGCGGGCGAGCCACCGGGCGGCGGAGCCGAGCAGCAGGGCGAGGACGGCGAAGGTCGGGGCCATGCCCTGGTTCGCGAACAGGATGGCATGGATCATCGTCGCTCCGTCCGGGGAGTTCCATCGAAAACCGTCCGGACGTCCGGCGAACTCACCAGTGCTCCAAGTCAATTGACGAAGCATCAACAGGTGGTCCGCCGGCGAACGATCCGTTCCGCCGGATCATGCCGTCATTGGATGACCCGCGCAAGTCCGGCCCGGGTGGCGGCGACCACGATCCGGTCGCCGGGGGCCAGCGGCCGGGAGCGGTCGGCGAAGTTCCACTGGTGGTCCTGCGGGCGGCGGTGCAGCCGGACGGCGAGCACCCGGACGCCGCCCGGCCCCTCCAGGTCTCCGGTATTGCGGCCGTCCAGCCCGGAGCCCTCCTCGACGGTGAGTTCGGCGATCAGCAGCACGTGCCGGAAGACCGAGAGGGTGCCGAGCACCTCGCGGCCCATCAGGGCGGCGGCGAAGGCGGGGGCGGCCAGGTAGGAGACCGAGCGGGAGGCCACGTTGCCGAGGGTGGCGTACACGTGGTGGGCGAAGTCGTCGTCGAACAGCCGCACCACGATCCGGACTTCGGGGCGGACGGCGCGGGCCTCCAGGGCGGCTTCCAGGTTGGCGGCGTCGTCGGAGGTGACGGCGACCACGGCGCGGGCGTGCTTGACCCGGGCCTGCTTGAGCTGGGCCTCCAGCGGGCCCTCGCCGATCAGGACGGGGATGCCGAGGGCGCGGGCGGCGGCGATGCCGCGGGCCTGCGGGTCGCGCTCCAGGCAGACCACCGGCAGCCCGGTGGCGTGCACCAGGGCGGCGACCCGGGTGCCGACGTTGCCGAGGCCGACCACGATCACGTGGTCCCGGGTGCGGGCGCCGGGCGGGCGCGGGACGCCGCGGCGGCCGCTGGCCAGCGCCTCGACCACGATCGCGGTGGCGACCGGGACGAAGGTGATCCCGCAGAAGGTGATCAGCACCTGGGCGGCGCGGGCCCAGGCGTCGCCGAGCACCTGCTGCCCCGGCACGTCGGGCTGGACGGCGCCGGCCGCGTCGAGCAGCGTGAAGTACACCGTCCAGCCGAAGCCGCCGGGGTGGGTGCTGTGCCGGGCCAGCACCAGGCCGCCGAGCAGGATCGCCCCGAACGCGGTGATCAGGATCATCCGCAGCCGGGTGTTGGTGAAGTGCTTGAGCCCGTCCAGCAGCCACCACTTGAGCCGCTTGCGCCACGGCTGGCGCAGCGGCGGTTCGACGTCGAGGGCCTGCAGTGCGGCCAGCCCGCCGGGTTCGGCGGCGGGCGCCGGGAGCGGGCGGCCGCGCGGGACGATCCCCTCGCCGCCGCCGAGGAACTCGGCGATCCGGATGAAGTCGGCGGCGCGGCCGCCCGTCCCGGGGAGCAGCCGCAGCCGGCCGAGGTCCTGGCGGTCGATCCGGTCGGCGACCAGGCAGATCTGGTCGGGCCGGATGTCGCCGTCGTAGGCCACGTACAGGTGCCGGCCGCCGACCTCGACGATGTGCGGGCGGCTGAGGGCGCCGTTGGCGAAGGCGGGGGCGGCGGTGGCGGAGGCGGAGAGCGCGGCGCAGTTGGGGAGCAGCTTCTCCAGGTGCTCGCCGAGGCGCTGGTTGAAGATCCGCAGCACGATCCGGACGCCGGGGTTGCGGTTCTCGGCGGCCAGCGCGGCGTGGATGTTCTCCTGGTCGGTGCCGTCCATCAGCGCGATGCCGCGGGCGTGCTCGACGTCGGCCGCGCCGAGCGCCTCGCCGGTGACGGTGGCGTGCTCCAGCACGGCCCGGACGCCGGGTATCCGGGCGATGGCCGGCCCGTGCTCGCGGGACCGGTCGGGGACCACGGCGACCACCGGGACCTCGTACTGCTCGGTGAGCTCCAGGATCAGCCGGTACGCGAGCGAGTTGCCGCCGCACACGATGTAGTGCCCGCCGACCGCCTCCGCCCCGGCGTCCGCCTCCGCCCCGCCGGCCGCCCCGGTGTCCGCCTGTGCCCCGTCCGGCGCCGTCCCGCCCTCCGGGCTCCCCCGCCCCTGGTCCGTCATACCGTCAGATGGTAGACGGCCCGTCAGGGCGGACGGGTGAACGGACGGTAGCGGATCCGGGTGCGAACGGGGCGGTGCGGTTCGTCCGTCCGGCGGATCCCGCCGCGCCCCGGGGGTGGCGGGGCGCCGAGGCTGGGGGTGTCGTGTCCGTTCCGTCCAGCTCCTCGGAGGAACCATGAGTGCCCCGTACCGGATCGATTCCCGTGACGACCTCCCCGGGCCGTTCCAGCAGCTGGCCCGGTTGGCCTGGCAGGCGGTGCTGGCGGGCGGGCTGGTCTCGCTGGCGCTCGGCATCGTCGTGCTGGTGTGGCCGAAGCAGACGCTGTGGGTGGTCGGCGTGCTGTTCGGCCTGTACCTGCTGGTGATCGGCGTGGTGCAGCTGGTCGGGGCGTTCGGCACGCACGCGTCGACGGCGCTGCGGGTGCTGGCGTTCGTCAGCGGGGCGATCTGCGTGCTGCTGGGCCTGCTGTGCTTCCGCTCGGCGGCCCAGTCGGTGCTGCTGCTGGCGCTGTGGATCGGCATCGGCTGGCTGTTCCGCGGCATCACGCAGCTGGCCGCGGTGGCCTCGGACCCGATGATGCCGGCCCGCGGCTGGCAGGGTTTCGTCGGCGGCCTGGGCGTGCTGGCGGGCGTCGTGCTGATGGTCTGGCCGGCCCACTCGATCACCGCGCTGGCGGTGCTGGCGGCCTGCGGCCTGGTGCTGATCGGCATCACCGAGGTCGTCGCGGCGCTGCGGATCCGCAGCGGCGCCGCGCAGTACC
>NZ_JBHUWH010000506.1:0-5461 GCF_042670125.1 Kitasatospora sp. NPDC057198
CGGTGACGGTCAGTCGCAGGTAACGGGTGGGCGTGGCGGGGAGGTTGACGGTGGCGGTGTTGCCGGTGGCCGGGTCGAAGGTGTAGCCGGCCGAGGCCACCAGGGTGGTGAAGGTGGTGCCGTCGGTGGAGCCCTGGACGGTGATTGTCTGGGTGCGGGAGGCCCAGGCGGTCGCCGGGGGCAGCTTCAGAACGGCCTTGGACAGGGCGCGCGAGCAGCCCAGGTCGACCTGGATCCACTGCGGGAAGGCGTTGTTGGCGCTCTCCCAGTAGCTGTTGGCGTCACCGTCGACCGCGTTGCCCGGCCCGTAGTTCTGGCTGGTGCCGGAGGCGGTGGCGGGGCGGCCCTGCGCCAGGTTGCCGGTGGCGGCCGGGCAGGTCGGGCCGGTGGGGGCCGACGAGGAGGGGGACGAGGACGGGGACGGCGAGGAGCTGCCGTTGCCGCCGCCGAACACCTGGAACTCGGAGAGCTGTGCGGCGGGCCAGCCGGTGTTGCCGGTGACGGTCAGTCGCAGGTAACGGGTGGGCGTGGCGGGGAGGTTGACGGTGGCGGTGTTGCCGGTGGCCGGGTCGAAGGTGTAGCCGGCCGAGCCGGTCAGGGTGGTGAAGGTGGTGCCGTCGGTGGAGCCCTGGACGGTGATCGTCTGGGTGCGGGAGGCCCAGGCGGTCGCCGGAGGCAGCTTGAGGACGGCCTTGGTCAGGCTGACCGAGCAGCCCAGGTCGACCTGGATCCACTGCGGGAAGGCGCCGTTCGCGCTCTCCCAGTAGCTGTTGGCGTCACCGTCGACCGCGTTGCCCGGCCCGTAGTTCTGGCTGGTGCCGGAGGCGGTGGCCGGACGGCCCTGCGCCAGGTTGCCGGTGCCGCTCGGGCAGGCCGGGGTGGAGGCGGAGGCCGACGGGGACGGCGACGGCGAGGCCGGGGTCGAGGTGGACGGCGACGGGGACGGCGAGGAGGAGCCGCCGCCGACCGGGACGCCGTTGTACGTCCAGACCGGCGCGGGCCACTGGCCGGTGCAGGTGGAGCCGCTCAGGCCGGAGTTGCCGCCGCCGTCGGTGATCTGGAAGCCGGTGCCCACGCAGTTGTGGATCGGGGTGGCGGCCTGCGCGATGTTCTTGGCCTTGACGTTGGTGAACTTCATCTGGGCGTTGGCCTGCGCCTGGACCGCGTAGGTGCCCGCGCCGTCGATGTTCACGTTGGTCAGGTTGACGCCGGTGACACCGCCCTCGATGGTCTGGATCGCCTCGTAGGAGCTGTCCAGGATGTCGGTGTCGGTGATGTTGATGGTCGCGCCGGTGATCGGCTCGTTCAGGCCGTCGAACCAGATCGCGCCGACGCCGAACTGCCAGTTGTAGTCGCTGTTCCCGGTGCGGACCAGGGTGTTGCGGGCCGCGGTGATCGTGCCGGAGACGGCGGTGCCGTTGCCGGAGGTGACGCCCGGGTAGCGGTTGGCGATGTGCAGGCCGCCGCCGTTGGTGATGGTGTCGGCCATCACGTTGTCCGAGATGGTGAAGTCCTTGCCGCCGTACGTGACGATGTTGTTGGCGAGGATCGGCAGCACCACCGTGTTGTGGGTGAAGCTGTCGCCCGTGTTCGCCAGCCGCTCCGGCCAGGAGGCCAGGCCGTCGTCACCGGTGTTGCGCAGGAAGGTGTTGGTGACCGTCGAGTTGGTCACGCCGGTGTGGAAGTTGACGCCGTCCGCGGTCTGGTCGAGGATCCGGCTGTTCTTGATGGTGAAGTGGTCCATCGGACCGTCCATCCAGGCGCCGACCTTGGTGTGCTGGATCCACAGGTTGTCGACGGTGGAGTTGGACATCGCGCCGCCCAGGCCGTTGACCTGGTCGTCGTCGACCCGCTCGCGCACGTCGCCGATGATCGCGAAGTCCTTCAGGGTGACGTTCTGGCTCGGGCCGCCGGCCTCCTGCGGCCGGATGCCGCCGCCGTAGCCGCCGCCCGCCACGTACTTGCCGTAGATGCCCGCCGCCCGGTTGCGGTTGATCGGGTCGCGCCCGCCCAGCACGCTGTACCAGGGGCCCGCCCCGGCCAGCGTCACCTTGTCGACCACCACGTGGTCGTACAGCGTGAAGGTGCCCTGCGGGATGTACACCGTCCGGCCCTGCGCCGCGCCGGCGTTCACCGCGGCCTGGAACTTGGCGGTGGAGTCGGTGGCGCCGGTGGGGTCGGCGCCGAAGTCGGCGACCACGTCGATCGCGCCCGCGGGCTTGGCGATCGGGTCGGCGACCTTCTCGAAGTCGGCCAGGTCGACGGTGAAGCTCGGCGACTGCGCGGTGGAGGACACCTGCAGCCGGATCTTCGTCCCCGCCGGGTAGGTGGTGCCCAGCAGGGTGCGGGTCTCGTCGAAGAAGTGGTGCGGGTTGCTGTCGCCCGGGTTGTTGTTGAACGGGTAACCGCCGTAGTACCAGCTGTACTTGGACGTCACGTCGACGCTCTTCAGCTTCTGCCCGTTGACCAGCAGGTCCATCGAGGCGTCGCGGCCCTTGCCGTCGGGGGAGTCCGGCAGGCTGTAGCGGAAGTCGATCGAGTTGGCGGGTGCGGTGAGCGTGAACTCCACGTACTGGCCGACCGCGTTCAGCGTCACGGCCTGTCGGCCGGAGGCTTCCGAGGCCAGGTGGCCGTACTGCCGGTCCGGCCCGACCACGCTGCCGTTGGTGGCCGCGTACTCGGCCTCCTGCTCGACGAACGGGACGCTCGCGCCGCGGTTGGGGACGGCCAGCGGGGACAGCGCGGGGACCGCGGCGGCGTGCGCCGAACCGGCGTTGACGAACGCCACCGCCAACAGGCCGGTGGCGCCGAGCGCGAGGGTGGTCAGTGACGCGACGGTCCGCCTGGCGCGGGTGGGGGGATTCTGCATGGGTGACCGTGCTTCCTGCATGGGGGAGGGCCCGGGTGGTGGCCGGGCGTGCCGAGGGTGGGGCTCGGCGCGGCAGGAAGTCCACAGCTGCGTGCAAAAAAGATACAGATTGACGCAAGATCAGTTGCGAGCGATTGATGAAAAGTGACTTCGCTGGTGGTTCCGCGCATGGCCGACCGGCGGGCGGCGGGTGGCGGCCGCCGGGCCGGTCGGGCGGCGGGCCGGTCAGGCGTCCGGGGTGACCGGCAGCAGGCCCCGCTCGGCGAAGACCTGCTTGGCGGCGAAGGTGGCGTTCAGGGCGCGCGGGAAGCCGCAGTAGACGGCGCTCTGCAGCAGTGCCTCGACGATCTCCTGCGGGGAGAGGCCCACGTTCAGCGAGGCGTTCACGTGCACGCGCAGCTGCGGTTCGCAGCCGCCCAGGGCGGTGAGCATGCCCAGGGTGACCAGCTGGCGGTCGCGGGGCGCCAGGCCCGGACGGTCGTAGATCTCGCCGAAGCCCCAGGCGGCCACCTGGTGGGCGAGTTCGGGCGAGATGTCGGAGAGCGCGGCCAGGGCGTTCGCCCCCGCCTCGCTGTCGATCCGGCCGAGCACCTCCAGGCCGTGGTCGAGGCGCTCCTGACGGGTGGTCGGGACGTCGGCGGCGGTGGCGGTGTTCGTGGTGGTGGCGGTGGTGTCCATGGTGGCTCCTGGGGTTCGTGAGGCGCGTGGTTTCCGTGCGAACACTGGAAACATTAGGAGTTGGAGTGCGCTCCAAGGCAAGCCCGTTCGCCGGGCGGCTCAGCCCGCCGAACCGATCAGGGCGTCCCCCATCGGGGTGCGCCGGTAGAGCACCGAGCGGCCCGCCCGGGCCCGGGAGAGCAGGCCGGCGGCGCGCAGGACGGCGAGGTGGTCGGCGACGGCGCCGGGGGCCTGGCCGAGGGTGCGGGCCAGCTGGGTGGTGCTGGCCGGGGTGTCCAGGGCGGCCAGGATCCGGGCCCGGGAGCGGCCGAGCAGCGCGGCCAGCGCCTCGGGCGGGACGGCGGCCCCCGGCTCCCACAGCGCGGAGATGCCCCGGGCCGGGTAGATCAGGGTGCAGGGCCAGGGCTCGTCGTGGTGCGCCGCGACCCCCGGCCAGACGAACACCGAGGGCACCAGCAGCAGCCCCTCGCCGCGCAGCGGGTAGGTGGTGCCGGCGTCGAACGGCGGGACGTCGATCCCGCCGTCCCGCCAGCGGACGTTCTCGTGCAGCCCGGCCAGCGCCGCCGCCCAGCCGCGCCGCCCCAACTCGCCCGCCCGGTGCACCACGTCGCGCTCGCACAGGGCCCGCAGCTGCGGCCAGTCCCGGGCCAGCAGCTCCTGCCAGCAGCGGTCCAGCGCCCCGGCGACCAGCCGGACCGCGTCCGGCGAGTCCAGCACCGTCCGGGCCGCCCCGTCGGTCTCCGGCCGGGCCGCCAGGCAGGCCCGGATCTCGGCCCGCGCCGACTCCGGCGGCGCGGCCAGGATCGCCGCCAGGTCGTCCGCCCAGGTCTGGTCCATGCCGCGCGGCGGGATGGCGATGAAGTCCGCCCCGAACCTCGGGTTGTGCAGCGCCAGCGCCGCCCGCACCGCCGGATCCGCCCGCAGCCGCAGGAACCCCGGCCGCAGCCGCTCCCGCCACCCCGGCGGCAGCGCCCGCTCCCCGCCCCAGTCCAACAGCCGCAGCAGATTGGCGAGTTCGAACGCGGGCGAGAGCGCGAACCGGCTGCGCGCCAGGTCCTCGGCCGCGACCTCGTACCTCAGCACCGGCCCACCACCCGGCCCACCACCAGGCCCGCCACCCGGCCCGCCCCCGCCGGGCGCCGCCCGGTGCCCGAGCGTTCCGGCGGGCGGGGGCGCCCCGGCGCGGGGGAGGGGCTGGCCCCGTCTCCCGCTGCCCGCCGGCCGCCTCGCCGCGCCCCGCCGGTGTGTCCGTGTCGCACCATGCGACGGCCCTGCCTCTCCCCGTCGTGCCCGTCGTGCCTGCCGTGCCTGTCGTGCCCGTGGTGCCCGTCGTTCTCCCGGCCGGGCCGGGCACCCCGCGACCCTACGTCCTGGGACGAATCTCTCGCCCGCCCCGGGCCCGGGACGCCAGGCTGGCCGGCATGACGACCTATCGCGAGGTGCTCGGCGACCCGCGCTTCCGGCTGCTGTTCACCACCCGCACCCTCGGCATCGTCGGGGACTCGCTGCGGATCACCACCCTGGCCGTGCTGATCTACGCGGGCACCGGCTCCGCGCTGCTGAGCGCCGTCGCCTTCGGGATCGGCTTCCTGCCGCAACTGCTCGGCTCGATGCTGCTCGGCTCGCTCACCGACCGCCTGCGCCCCCGGCTGCTGATCACCGCCGGCTACCTGCTGGACGCGGCCGCCGCCGCGCTGCTCGCGCTGGTCCGGCTGCCGGTCGCGGCCAGCCTGCTGCTGGTGGGCGCCGTCGCGGTGCTCACGCCGCTGTTCAACGGGGCGTCCAGCCGGCTGGTCGCGCAGACCCTGCACGGGGACGCGTACGTCCTCGGCCGGTCGCTGAACAACGTCGCCTCCTCCGGCGCGCAACTGCTCGGCCTGGCCGGCGGCGGCGTCACGGTCGCCCTGCTCGGCC
>NZ_JBHUWH010000507.1:0-5441 GCF_042670125.1 Kitasatospora sp. NPDC057198
GACCCCCGCCGGGCGCGCAGATGGGCACGGGGATGGCGCGGGAGACCCGGACGGGGACGGGGACGGGGATCCTCGGCGCTTGGTGGCGTGTTGACGACGTTCGCGTAGGCCTCCCGCAGTGCGGCGGGAGGGGCGCCGTCCGTGCGGCCGGGGCCGGTCAGGCGGAGGCTTCGGAGAGCAGCTTGAGCTCGGCCCCGGTCAGCTCCAGCGAGGCGGCGGCCAGCAGCGGCGGCAGCTGCTCGACGGTGCGGGCGCTGGCCAGCGGGGCCGCCACCGTCGGCTGCGCGGCCAGCCAGGCCAGCGCCACCGTGGCGACCTGCGTGCCGTGCCCGGCGGCGACCTCGTCCAGGGCGGCGAGCACCCGGAGGCCGCGCGGGTCGTCCAGGTACTTGGCGGCGCCCTGGGAGCGAGCGGAGTCGACGGCGCTGCCCGGACGGTACTTGCCGGTCAGGAAGCCGGAGGCGAGCGCGTAGTACGGGACGACGGACAGGCCGTGCTCGGCGACGACGCTCGCCAGCGGGCCCTCGTAGGTGTCCCGGGAGACCAGGTTGTAGTGCGGCTGCACCGCGACGTACTTGGCCAGGCCCTCGCGCTCGGCGAACTCCAGCGAGGCGGCGAGCCGCTCCGGGCCGATGTTGGAGGCGGCGACCTCGCGCACCTTGCCCTCGCGGACCAGTTCGTCCAGCGCCGTGACGATCTCCTCGACCGGGGTGTCCGGGTCGTCCCGGTGGGTGTAGAACAGGTCGATCCGCTCCACGCCGAGCCGGCGCAGCGAGGCTTCCGCGCCGCGCTTGATCGTCTCGGACTTCAGGTTGTTCGCGCCGGGCATCGCGCCGACCTTGGTGGCGACCACGATCTGCTCGCGGTCGCCGCGGCCGCGCAGCCACTCCCCGATCACGGTCTCCGACTCGCCGCCCGAGTTGCCCGGCGCCCAGGCCGAGTAGACGTCCGCGGTGTCGATGAAGTTGCCGCCCGCGGCGGCGTACGCGTCGAGGACGGCGAAGGACTGGTCCGCGTCCGCCGTCCAGCCGAACACGTTGCCGCCGAGGGACAGCGGGGAGACGGCGAGGTCGGAGGGGCCGAGGGTCACCCGGGGGGCGTCACTGTTGGTCATGTCAGGGGGCAACCCGTTCGGGTCGGGCTTGATTCCGCCGGGTCGTGCGTCCACGCCCCGGCCGTCCGGGGTGAGGGGTCGGTGCAGACCCGTTCCGGGACGGGGACCGGGGTGTCGGCGGGCCGCCCGGGGCGGCTAGAGTCCCGTTCCATGGCTGACAACGACTACGACCCCGCCGGCTCGACCCAGATGTTCCGGGCGTTCGTCGACGAGGCCCCGGCCGCGCAGGCCCCGGGCACCGTCACCACCTACGGCAGCAGCAGCTCCTCGTCGAACCGCACCCCGGTGATCGTGATCGGGGCGATCGTGGCCCTCGCGGTCATCGCCGGCGTGATCTGGCTGGCCGTCAAGTAGCACCCCGCGCGCCCGCCCGCACGGGGCCGACCGGACACCCGGGCGGCCCCGCCGCCGGGCCTGCCTACACTGGCCCGGTCCGCCGCACCGCCGCCAGGAGGCACCCGTGACCGCGCCGTCCACCGAGACCGCCAGGAGCCTCGGCCTGGCCGCCGCCGTCAACGCCCGCGACCTGGGCGGCTACCGCACCGCGGACGGCCGCACCGTGCGCGGCGGCGCGCTGCTGCGCACCGAGGCGCTCAGCCGGCTCGGCGAGGACGACCGGGCGCTGCTCGGCGCGATCGGGCTGCGCCACGTGGTGGACCTGCGCAGCCTCGACGAGGTCCGCCACCTGGGCGCCGACCTCGTCCCCGGGCTGCCCCCGGCGGTGCTGCCGGTGGACGCGGCGGCGACGCTCACCGTCCCGGCGGCCGACGGCCTCGGGCCGACCCTGCACCACCTGCCGGTGTTCTCCGCGGACTTCGACCTGTACGTGGAGCTGCGCCGGGCGCTGGGCAGCGGCGACCCGGTGGCGATGCACGCCGTCCTCGGCGACGGGCGGGGCACCGCGCTGATGACCTCGATGTACCGCTGGTTCGTCACCGACCCGGTCGCCCGCTCCCGCTTCGCCACCGTCCTGCGGCTGGTCGTCGAGGCGGACGGCGCGCCGGTGCTCTTCCACTGCACGGCCGGCAAGGACCGCACCGGCTGGACGGCGGCCCTGCTGCTCACCGCCCTCGGCGTGGACCGGGAGAGCGTCCTGGCGGACTACCTGCTCACCAACGAGCGGGCCGCCGCCCTGATCGCCCGGGTGGACCCGCTGATGCGGCCGCTGGCCCGCGCGGAGGCGGTCTACCTGGAGGCCGCGTTCGAGGAGCTGGCCCTCGGGTGGTCCGGCTTCGAGCACTTCTGGCAGGACGGGCTGGGGCTGACCGAGGAGCACCTGCTGCGGCTGCGGCGGGCCTGCACCGTCTGACGCCGCCCGCCGCCGCTCACTCCGCGGTGAGGCCCTCCCGGAGGTGGGCGAGGGTCTTGGTGAGCAGCCGGGAGACGTGCATCTGGGAGATGCCGATCTCCTCGCCGATCTGGGACTGCGTCAGGTTCCCGAAGAAGCGCAGCATGATGATGCGGCGCTCGCGGGGCGGGAGCTTGGCGAGCAGCGGCTTGAGGGACTCGCGGTACTCGACGCCTTCGAGGGCGAGGTCCTCGTAGCCGAGGCGGTCGGCGAGCGGGCCGTCGCCGCCGTCGTCCTCGGCGGGGGAGGAGTCCAGGGAGCTGGCGGTGTACGCGTTGCCGACGGCGAGGCCCTCGACCACGTCCTCCTCGGAGACGCCGAGGTAGGCGGCGAGTTCGGGGACGGTGGGGGAGCGGTCGAGCCGCTGGGAGAGCTCGTCGCCGGCCTTGGTGAGGGCGAGGCGGAGCTCCTGGAGGCGGCGGGGGACGCGCACGGACCAGCTGGTGTCCCGGAAGAAGCGCTTGATCTCGCCGACCACGGTGGGCATGGCGAAGGTCGGGAACTCGACGCCGCGGTCCGGGTCGAAGCGGTCGATGGCCTTGATCAGGCCGATGGTGCCGACCTGGACGATGTCCTCCATCGGCTCGTTGCGGCTGCGGAAGCGCGCGGAGGCGTACCGGACCAGCGGCAGGTTGAGCTCGATCAGGGTGTCCCGGACGTAGGTGTGCTCCGCGCTGCCGGACTCCAGCCCGGCGAGCCGGCGGAACAGGGAGCGGGACAGCGTGCGGGTGTCGAGGGCCCGGTCGGGGGCCTCGGCGGGACCGGCCTGGGCCGGGATCGATACGGCGACGGCTTCGGCCTGGGTTTCGACTTCGATGACCGCACTGCCCGGTTCTGTGAACACGCGCCCACCCCCTCGTGACTGTCTGTCGAACGGTCGCCACCGAGCAGTGGTTCCCGGCTGACGGGTCTGACTGCTCAATACCGGCCCACCGGCCCCGGCAAACCCGAACGTGTCGACTCGTCACCCGCCGGTGGCGCGGGGCAACAGGAGGCGACTCACTCCTCCCAGGAGTTCCCGGTGCGCAGCCGGGACAGGATCCGGGACAGCAGCCGGGAGACGTGCATCTGGGACATGCCGAGTTCGGTGGAGATCTGCGACTGGGTGAGGTTGGCGAAGAAGCGCAGCATGATGATCCGCCGCTCCCGCTCGGGGAGCTGGACCAGCAGGTGGCGGACCACGTCGCGGTGCTCGACGTCGGTGAGGGCGGAGTCCTCGTAGCCGAGCCGGTCGAGCAGGGCGAGGCCGCCCTCGTGCTCCTGGGCGGCCTCCAGGGAGGCGGCGTTGTAGGCGCGGCCGGCGTCCAGGCAGGCCCGGACGTCCTCCTCGGGGATGCGCAGGTTGGCGGCGATCTCGGGGACCTTGGGGGCCCGGCCGTGGGTGACCGTCAGCTCCTCCATGGCGCCGCTGACCTGCACCCAGAGCTCCTGGAGGCGGCGCGGGACGTGCATGGTGCGGACGTTGTCGCGGAAGTAGCGCTTGATCTCGCCGAGGATGGTGGGCAGCGCGTAGGTGGGGAACTGGACGCCGCGTTCGGGGTCGAAGCGGTCGATGGCGTTGATCAGGCCGATGGTGCCGACCTGGACGATGTCCTCCATCGGCTCGCTGCGGCTGCGGAAGCGGGTGGCGGCGTAGCGGACCAGCGGGATGTTGACCTCGATCAGCGCGGCGCGGACCCGGACGCGCTCGGGGGCGTCCGGCGGCAGCTCGGCGAGTCGTTCGAACAGGACCCGGGTGAGGGTGCGGACGTCCACCGCGCCGCGGGTGCCGGGGCGGCGGGAGGCCAGCTCGACTGGGTCCGGCGGATCCTCGACCCGGTCCTCGGGCGCACTGCCCTGCTGCGTCCGCACGGACACCTCACCCTCCCTTGAGAACCACCTCGCCAAATTCCGGCAAAACCGGTCATAGCATCACAAGTGGCTCTGTCGCCGGGCAAGTACCCGGTGGAGGCGTGTTGACGGACCGTCCAGCATTCGGCGGAGTGTGCATGGGCCCCCGTCCTCGGGCGGAGGGCGGGAGGCCGAAGGGTCGTGCGTGTACGAGGGACGGCGCGGGAGGGTCAGACCTCCAGGTCGGCGATCACCCAGGTGGCGAACTCGCGCCACTGCGCGGCGGCGGCCTGGTGGGCCGGGTGGCCGAGGTACGCGGCCAGCGCCTCGCGGTCCTCGACCAGGCTGTTGATCGCGAAGTCCTGGGCGATGTCCCGCTCGGCGAAGTTCCAGCCGCACTCCCACTCGCGCAGCTCGGGGACCAGCGCGCCGAGCTCCGCGAACGCCTCGGCGCCCGCGACGGCCCGCGGGTCGTCCTTGGTGACGCCTTCGTTGAGCTTGAACAGGACCAGGTGCCGGATCACGATGCCGCTCCTCGCGGGTGGGGGGAGGGCGCGCCCGCTCGGCGGAGCGCCCCCCGAAGGACGAACCCCGCCACCGTACTAGGGCTCAGCGGGGGCTCAGCGCACCAGTCCGGTCATGAACGACCCCACCGCCTTGGCGGCGTCCGAGATGCCGACGAAGCCGGACTTCACCAGGTCCGCCGAGCGCTCCGGTGAGGTGATGATCGTGTAGATGACGAAGATGACCAGGATCCACATGGCCACCTTCTTCGCCTGAGCCATCGAACGGGCCTGCCTCCCTGAGTCGGGCCGCCGTCCTCTCCCCGTACGGCCCTGCCACCCGGCAGCTTATCCACCGGACGGCGCAACGGGTGAGGGGCGTGTTCACCCGCCGGGACGAAGGTCCCCCGCGGACGGGGCTTTCTCCGGATGTGCCCACCCGGGCGGCGCGGCAGGATGGTTGATGTACCGAGGATCTGGCAGGAATCCCCGGTACGGCGATCCGGAGGTCCCCGCTGTGGGACCGGGCGCCGCGGCTTCCCCCCGACGCGGCACCGGTTGTGGGACCTCCGCCAGGGGCAGCAGCTCGTCCCCCCGGAGCTGCTGCCCCCACCGCGGACCGAGAGGTTCCGGCCAGGCTCCGCAC
>NZ_JBHUWH010000508.1:0-5436 GCF_042670125.1 Kitasatospora sp. NPDC057198
GAACGGCGGGCCCCCGCAGGGACCCGCCGTTCCGCCCCGGGGCGCGCCCCCGTCAGGCGGCGGCCCCCCGGCGCTTGCCGCGCGGCCGTCGCGGGTACGGGAACAGCCGCGGCGGGCGCTTGGCCGCGACGTCCTCCACCCAGCCGAAGACCAGCACCAGCAGGGCCAGGAGCGGTATGCCGACCGCCAGGGTGAACCACTGGCTGGTCAGCAGCCACTTCATGTGCTCGTAGAAGAAGTCGACGTCCCACAGGCGGTCGATCAGCGGGACGGCGCACACCAGCGCGGTCACGTGCCACAGGTAGACGCTGACGGCCCGCGAGTTGAGCAGGCCGACCAGGCCGTTCCAGCGTTCCAGCCGGGCCGGCCACTGCTCCCAGGACGGGCTGAGGTGCAGCAGCATCGCGACGAAGCCCAGGGACCACACGGCCTGGGCGATCGGCCACGCCTCGATGTCGGTCGGCTGGGTCGGGTCGACCGGCCTGGTCTGCAGGTACCAGAACCCGGCCACCATGACCAGCGGCGCTATGGACGGCAGGACGTACTGCGGGAGCCGCTTGAGCAGCCCCTCCTGGTGGGCCATGCCGAGGATCCAGCAGGAGCCGAAGGTCGCGAAGTCGTTGACGGTCTCCCAGACCCGCTGGTAGACGAAGTCGTGTTCGGTGGTGAACCCGTTCATCGCGATCACCAGCACCAGCGGGGCGCACAGCGTCACCACCGGGAAGCGCCGCAGGGCCCGCAGCATCAGCGGCGAGAGCAGCACGTACCAGAGGTAGGCCCGCAGGTACCACAGCGGCACCACGAGCTGGGTGGCCCAGCCGGACTCCAGGTGCAGGCCGTGCAGGCCGTGCAGCCCGTCCTCCGCGTACGGCGGGGTGCTCAGCGGCAGCAGCCAGAACGCCAGCTTGGCCCACCACCAGGTGGGGTGGCCGTCCGCGTCGGGGCCGCCGCCGTCGACGACCTGCAGGGCGACCACGATGCCGCCGAACAGCCACATCGGCGGCAGCAGCCGACGCAGGCGCCCGCGGATCACGCCGAGGGCGGGACGGCTCAGCGAACGGGCCATCAGCGAGCCCGCCAGCGCGAACATCACGCCCATCGACGGGAACAGCAGCGGCAGCCAGAACCAGCCGAAGTTGTGGTAGAGCACCACGCGGACCAGCGCCAGCGCGCGCAGCAGGTCCAGGTAGCGGTCCCGGCCGCCCTTGCGGGGCGCGGGGGCCTGATCCTCCTGCGGCTCCTCCGGCACCGGGTCCGTGTCGTGGTCCCGGCGCCACTGCTCGGGGATCCGCAGCGCCACGGTGTCCTCGTGGCGCCCGAACCCCTCGGGTATCCGCAGCGGGATGGTCTCCTCGTGCCGCCCGCGCTGCCCGGTGGGTGAAGTCATGTCACACCTCCACCGGCGCGGCGGAGACCTCGCCGGTGCGCCGGAGCTTCTGCCAGCGCAGCCGGCCACCGGTGAACGCGGTGATCGTCGACTGCAGGAGGACGATGTACATCAGCTGCCGGTAGACGATCTGCTGCAACGGCAGGCTGATCAGGTGCCAGGGCTTCTCCCGGTCGAGCCGGAAGGCGTACCAGGACAGCAGGGACTGGAGCAGGATGAAGCCGCCCCAGCTGGCGAGGGTGAGCCCGGTCGCCCCGAACAGGATGCCGTACAGCAGGAACAGGTCGACCAGCGGGGCCAGCAGCGGGGCGACCACGCCGAACAGCACGACCAGCGGCAGCCCGATCCGGCCGAAGCGGCCGGCCGGTCCGCGGGAGACCACCGCGCGGCGGTGCTTCCACATCGCCTGCATGGAGCCGTAGCTCCAGCGGTACCGCTGGGACCACAGCTGCTGCAGGCTGGCGGGGGCCTCGGTCCAGGCGCGGGCGCGCTCGGCGTAGACGATCCGCCAGCCGTCGCAGAGCACTGCCATGGTGATGTCGGTGTCCTCGGCGAGGGTGTCGTCGCTCATCCCGCCGACGGCCTGCAGGGCCTCCCGGCGGAAGGCGCCGACCGCGCCGGGGATGGTCGGGATGACGTTGAGCACGTCGTACATCCGGCGGTCCAGGTTGTGGCCGAGGACGTACTCGATGTGCTGCCAGGCGCCGATCAGGCTGTCGCGGTTGCCGACCTTCGCGTTGCCCGCCACCGCGCCGATCCCGGGGTCGGCGAAGGGCTGGACCAGCTCGCGGACGGTGGACGGCTCGAAGACGGTGTCGCCGTCCATCATCACGACGATGTCGTACGAGGCGGCCGCCACACCGGCGTTCAGCGCACTCGGCTTGCCGCCGTTGACCTTGCGGATCAGCCGGACGAACGGCAGGTCCATCTCCTCGACGATGTCCGCGGTGCCGTCCGTGGAGCCGTCGTCGATGACGATGACCTCGATCGGGTAGTCGCTGGCGGCCAGCGAGTTGAGCGTGTTGGCGATGCACTCGCGCTCGTTGTACGCCGGGACGAGGACGGTGACCGGTTCGGTGACGGGCTCCCCCCAGGCCCCCTGCCGCTTGGAGCGGCGGGCGTGCACCGGGGCGAGCACGACCATCAGCGCGAACCGGCCGAAGTTCAGGAAGCCGACCAGGGCGAGCAGCCCGACCAGCAGGGGCAGGGTCACCACCGACACGTGGGTGGCCCAGATGAACCCCTTGCCCGCCCACAGCTGGAAGCCGTGCACCGGCACCATCGCGCTGGGGGCGCCGAGCGCGTCGGAGATGGTGGTGAAGCGGTAGCCCTCGCCCTGCAACTTGACGATGATCCGGTCCAGCGCCTCGACGGTCTCGGCGCGGTCGCCGCCCGCGTCGTGCAGCAGGACCAGTTCGCCCGCGCCGGGCTTGGTGGGCATCGCGGCCTTGACGATCTCCTCCACGCCGGGGCGCTTCCAGTCGTCGGTGTCGCGGTCGATGAACGCGGTCAGGTAGCCGTGCGCGCCGACGTACTTGATGACCGGGTAGTTCCAGTCGTCCATCGCCGAGGCGTCGGAGGAGTAGGGCGGCCGGAACAGCGAGCTGTGGACGCCCGCGACGCCGGCCAGCGCCAGCTGGGTCTGCGCCAGCTCCCAGCTGATCCGGGCGTGCGACTGGTACGCCAGGTCGGGGTGGGTGAAGGTGTGCAGGCCGATCTCGTGGCCGCCCGCGACGATCTGCCGGATCAGCTCCGGGTTGCGGGTGGTCATCGAGCCGGTCACGAAGAAGTCCGCGCGGACGCCGTGGTCCGCGAGCACCTTCAGGATCTTCGGGGTCCACTCCGGGGAGGGGCCGTCGTCGAAGCTCAGCACCACGGTCTTGTCGGGGATCCGGTAGCTCACCGGGTGCGCCTTCTTGTCACCGCGCGCGTCGATGACCGGGCCGCCCTTGAGCAGTTCCTCGGGCACGGTCGTCTTGTCCACGGACTGGGCGATCCGGGTGTCGTGGAACACCTCGTTGTTGGCCAGGCCGCGCAGCACGAGCAGCACGAGCAGGCACGCCAGCAGGGACAGCGGCATGAAGAAGCGCAGCGGCGGCGCGGCCAGTCGGCGCGGCCTCAGCAGGGACTGCCGGCGGCGCTGGTGGCGGGACAATGGCGCTCCTGGAGATGGGCGGTGCGGAGGTTCGGGGGACGGCGGGCCGTCAGGAGTGCGCGGTCGACTGGCCCGAGGGCGTCGGTGCGTGGGACGCGGTGGTGGGTTTCGAGCTCGACTTCGACGTGCTCGGCTTCGAGGTGCTCGGCTTCGAGGTGCTCGGCTTCGTGCTGCCGGTCGAGCTCTTCGCGCCGGGCGCGGTGGAGTGTCCGGCCGTCCCGGTGGCGGACGGCGAGGGCGCGGTGGTGGCGGACGGCGAGGGGGCCGTGGTGACGGCGGGCGCCTGCGCGGGCTGGGCGGGCACCACCAGCGGCGGGGCGTCCGCCTGCATGCCGACCAGGCTGCCGCCCATGGCGACCGCCAGGACCGCGCCCACCAGGGAGACCGGCCAGCCCATGCCCCGGAGCAAGCGGCCGCGGAGCCCCGACTGGTCGACGAACACCGGCTCGGGGGCCGGTTCGTCGTGGTCGTCGTACGCGTGGAAGCCGTCGGGGGGACCGCCGGGTCCCCCCGTGCGGACGGGTTCGGCTCCGTGGGGAGTCATGACAGGGCGCACCGTGCAGCGCCTCTCAGTGCAGGTAGGTGGGGATCGCGGGAGCGTAGGCCGAACGCTAGTCCACCCGACCGGAGGCAATTGGGGCGCATGTCCGTTTTTGGCGGGGTATGGCGCAGTGTTGTAATCGGATTGAGACGACCGCGGGGGCATAACTGTAGGGGGACGGTCGCGGACCGTTGACCTTGGCGCATGTCCGTCAGGGGCCGGGCGGGGGCGGGGCGGTGGTACGCGCGGGCCCCGTTAGGATGACCGCCTCGTGCGGATCAGCCGCCGCCCCGCGCCGAGGGGCGCGTCCAGGCGCCGCCGCCCCGCCGCAAGGAGCCCGTGTGAGCCAGCCCCGCCGCATGCCCCGTCACCGTGCGTGGAGCGTGCTTACCGCACCGGTCCTACTGTCCTTGCTCGCCGCCTGCTCCAGCGGCGGCGCCGCCGGCGCCGGGGACGGCGCGACCGCGGGAGGAGCGGGCACGAATGGCGGCTCCGCCTCCAGCGCCTCGCCGACGCCGACCGGCCCGCCCGGGACGCTGTTCGACTCCTTCCACTACACCGGGCCCGACGACCCCGCCTTCGCCGACCACGGCTGGGAGGTCCGCGACGGCGCGGGCGGACCCGGCGTCAAGGACACCTGGAGCGCCGCCGGCGCCTCCTTCCCCACCGACGCCGCCGCCCAGGGCAGCCGGGTCCTGCAACTGCGCTCGTCCACCGACGGCACCAAGCAGGGCACCGAGCAGGTGGAGGTGCAGACCACCGGCGCCCGGTTCCTCAACGGGACCTACGCGGCCCGGGTCTACCTCAGCGACAAGCCCGGCACCGGCCGCAACGGCGACCACGTCGTCCAGACCTTCTTCCCGATCTCGCCGGAGGACTCCTCGGCGAACTACAGCGAGCTCGACTACGAGTACATGGCCAACGGCGGCTGGGGCTCCGTCGGCCCGCAGCTCGACACCACCAGCTGGTTCAAGGCCGACCCGCCGGACCGGGTCACCCACGCCCTGAAGCAGCACCTCGGGGGCTGGCACCTGATGATGATCACCGCGATGGACGGGAAGGTGACCTACTCGCTGGACGGCAAGGACCTGTTCACCAGCACCGGCAAGTACGTCGCACGCGAGAAGGTCGACGTCCACTTCAGCAACTGGTTCATCGACCTGGTGCCCTCCCTCGGCGCCGGGCGCACCTGGGACATGAAGGTCAACTGGTTCTACCACAAGGCCGACGAGGCGGTGTCCCAGGCCGACGTCCAGAAGGCGGTGGACGGCTTCTACGCCGCCGGCACCGACTACGTCAACACCCTGCCGGGATCCTGACCCGCCCGGGCCGACGACGCACGGGGGCGGGGCC
>NZ_JBHUWH010000509.1:0-5423 GCF_042670125.1 Kitasatospora sp. NPDC057198
GGCTGTGCGGAGCGGCCGGCCGGTCGCGTTCGCTGCGCGGAACGGGCCGGGCCGGGCCGGTCAGTCGGTCAGCCGGTGGCCGAGACCGGGCGGGCGGGTTCCGGGGCGGCCAGTCGGCGGAGCCGGCCCAGCAGGTCGTAGCCGTGGGCGGCGGCGACCAGGGTGACGTGGTGGTGCCAGCCGCGGTAGGAGCGGCCCTCGAAGTCGCCGAGGCCGTAGTTGCGGTGCAGCCGTTCGACGGTGTCGGCGGAGCGGCCGCGCAGCTCGGCGAGGGCGACCAGGTCGGGCAGCCGGTGCGCCGGCAGGTTGGTCACCCAGTAGGTGCGCGGCCGGGGGCGGCCGAACGGCCACTCGACCACCAGGCGGCGGGGTGCGGCGGGCGCCCCGGCGGAGCGGCCGGGGCGGGGGGCGTGCCCGTCGGAGAGCGGCAGCACCAGGAACTGCGAGTGCCGCACCCGGTCGGCGGGCCCCCGCCGCCAGGCCAGCACCGCGCGGTCGCCCTGCGGGGCCAGCTCGTCGGCGAGTTCGGCGGCCCGCCGGTGGACGACTGCGGACGTCCGGGGCGCGGGCCGGACGCCGGGGAGGACCGGCCGGGCCCGGCGGTCGCGGGCGGGCAGTGCGGTGTCGGCACCGACCTCGACCAGGTAGCCGGGCCCGCGCTCCTCCAGGCCGAGCAGCAGCGGTTCGACCTCCGGCTCGCCGCTCCAGTCGGCGAGCACGGGGGCGGTGGGCACCTCCCAGCCCGTCACCTCGTCGACCGAGTCGAGCAGGTGCTGCCAGCGCGGCAGGTGCCGGGCCTCCGCGGGGAGGTGGGCCCGGGCGCGCAGCTCCGGGTCGGCGTCCCACTGCGGGGGCAGGAGCAGCCGCCAGGTGACCGGCTGGGCGCCGTGCGGGTGGACCAGCGAAGTGGCCAGGGCCAGCTGGCAGTTCACGATGCGACCGGCGGCGGGGACGAACTGGCGGGCGACGCCGACCGAGCTGGTGCCGTTCTTGGCGAACACCACGTCGTCGACGACCCATGCCTGCGGGGCGGCGGCCGCGGTGACCAGTTCGGCGAGCCGGCGGCGGACGTCGCCCGACTCCCAGGGGGACTGGTTGACGAACTGCTGGATGGGCTGCACCAGGCGCCGCCCGAGCACCTCCTCGGAGATGTTGGCCGGGGTCCGGCGGCCGCCGGCCCGGCGCAGGCCGCGGAGGTAGACCTCGCCCCAGCGCCGCTGGTCGGAGCGGGCGAAGTGGTGGAAGAGGTCGTGGCAGTACGCGGAGACCCCGTCCGGCCGCGGACCGCCGCGCGGTGCACGTAAGTTCGAAATCATGGGCACATCGATCCTCGGGTGCGCCTCCCCCGCTGGGAGACCTCGCCGCGATGGATACAACAGCAGTTGTCAAATCTTGTCAATGGGATTTGTAAAGTCGCCGGGCGCGCCGGTGCGGCATGCCGTGCGAGGGGGAGGAGGAGGCGGGAGTGCGGCCACCGGCGGCCCGCGGCCGGAGCTGACACGGCGTGACGGACGGAGGGGGGCCCGTGCCCGTTCGGTTGCAAAGCGTTACGGCGGGTGGGCAGGAGAGTGCCCAGAGCCGGACTCGAACCGGCACGGCCTCGCGGCCAAGCAGTTTTAAGCTGCCCGTGTCTGCGTTCCACCATCTGGGCCAGGGAGCGCGGCTGACTCAGGCACTGAGCCTAGTCGGCCGGGCGACGGTTTCGCATATTTCCGGGCGTGGAAGTTGTCATGCTTCCATGACATCTGACGAAGCGTCTGGCGTTTCGGCCACACTTGGGTGGTTCTCGGCCACCGCGGCCCCGGGGAAGGGGTCATACCGCAGGAGGAGGGGGCGCCGGGAACCGTACGCCTGGCGGTGGTGGGACAACCGTCCGGCGGAGCGACGTGGGGGCGGCGGGCGGCGGGGAGGATGGAGTAGCGGTCGGAGGAGTCCTCGGAGCGGCCGCGCCGTGACGAACCCGCCCTCCCGGACTAAGGAGTCCACCGTGAGCACCTCGACCGCGTACGCCGCCCACACCGGTCTGGCGGCTGCCCGCGCCACCGGCCTGAACAAGGTCTACGGCGAGGGCGAGACCCGGGTCGTGGCGCTGGACGACGTCTCGGTCTCCTTCGGGCAGGGCGAGTTCACCGCGATCATGGGGCCCTCCGGCTCCGGCAAGTCGACGCTGATGCACTGCATGGCCGGGTTGGACAAGGTCAGCTCCGGTTCGGCCACCATCGGCGACACCGAACTGGTCGGGCTGAAGGACAAGCAGCTGACCAGGCTGCGCCGCGACAAGATCGGGTTCATCTTCCAGGCGTTCAACCTGCTGCCCACGCTGACCGCGCTGGAGAACATCACGCTGCCGATGGACATCGCCGGCACCAAGGTCGACCGGGCCTGGCTGGACCGCGTGGTGGAGACCGTCGGCCTGTCCGGGCGGCTCTCGCACCGGCCCGCGCAGCTCTCCGGCGGCCAGCAGCAGCGCGTCGCCTGCGCCCGGGCGCTGGCCTCCAAGCCGGAGATCATCTTCGCCGACGAGCCCACCGGCAACCTGGACTCCCGCTCCGGCGCGGAGATCCTCTCCTTCCTGCGCAACTCGGTGCGCGAGCTCGGCCAGACCGTCGTGATGGTGACCCACGACCCGGTCGCCGCCTCGTACGCGGACCGGGTGGTGTTCCTGGCCGACGGCCGGATCGTCGACGAGCTGCACCGCCCCACCGCCGACTCCGTCCTGGACCGGATGCGCCGCTTCGACGCCAAGGGCCGCACCAGCTGACGCCCCGCCGCCGCCCCGTCGACCCCGCCCGCACCCACCTCCCCGGGATCCCACCCATGTATCGCACCGCACTGCGCAACGTGCTGGCCCACAAGGGCCGCCTCCTGATGACGGTCCTGGCCGTGCTGCTCGGCACCGCCT
The DNA here is from genome assembly GCF_042670125.1 of Kitasatospora sp. NPDC057198. Classification (NCBI taxonomy): domain Bacteria; kingdom Bacillati; phylum Actinomycetota; class Actinomycetes; order Kitasatosporales; family Streptomycetaceae; genus Kitasatospora; species Kitasatospora sp. NPDC057198. The sequence continues at coordinate 2,903 of NZ_JBHUWH010000509.1, forward strand.
TCGTGGCCGGCACCCTGGTGTTCTCCGACACCATGGGCCGGGCCATGCGCGACAGCTACTCCACCAGCTTCTCGGACGTCTCGGTGCTGGTCTCCGCCGACGGCGCGGACGACGGCCCGGTCGACCACGACGCCCCGCGCCCCGAGAAGGGCGCGCTGACCGAGGACACCGTGCAGCAGCTGGCCGCGCTGCCCGGCGCCGAGCGGGCCCGCGGCGTGGTCTCCGGCTTCACCGCCGTCGCCGACAAGAAGGGCAACCTGATCGGCGAGGCGTGGAGCGCCCGCGGCGCCAACTTCGTCCCGGACGCCTCCGGCGCGGACACCCGCTACCCGATGGCCCAGGGCCGCGGCCCGCGCACCGCGGGCGAGGTCGCGCTGAACCGGCAGGCCGCCGACAAGGCCGGCTACCACGTCGGCGACACCGTCCGGGTGGCCGGCAACGGCGCCGCCCGGGACGCCGTGCTCACCGGCGTGTTCACCACCGACGACCCGAAGGTCACCTCCGGCGGCACGCTGGTGCTGATGGACACCGCCACCGCCCAGCGCGAACTGCTGGCGCCGGGCCGCTTCAGCTCCGTGGTGCTGACCGCCAGGGCCGGCACCGGCGAGGCCCAACTGCTCGACCAGGCACGGGCGAAGGTTCCCGCCGAGGGCGTCGGGCTGAAGACCGGCCAGGAGCTCAAGGACGAGCAGACCAGGATGGTCGAGGACTCGGTCAGCGGCATGAAGACCATGCTGCTGGTGTTCGCCGGCATCTCGCTGTTCGTCGGCATCTTCATCATCGTCAACACCTTCACCATGCTGATCGCCCAGCGCCTCAAGGAGCTCGCGCTGCTGCGGGCGGTCGGCGCCAGCCGCGGCCAGGTCACCAGGTCGGTGCTGGTCGAGGCGCTCGCCATCGGCCTGGTCGCCTCGGTCGGCGGCCTGCTCGCGGGCATCGGCATCGGCGCCGGCCTGCAGTCCCTGCTGCACGCCTTCAACGAGGGCCTGCCCACCGGCTCGCTGGTGATCGCCCCGGTGACGATCGTCGGCACCCTGGTGACCGGCGTGGTGGTCACCGTGCTGTCGGCGCTGCTGCCCGCCGTCCGGGCCTCCCGGATCCCCCCGGTGGCGGCGATGAGCAGCGGCGACCAGCCCAGCACCCAGCGCGGCCTGCTGATCCGCAACTCGATCGGCGTGCTGCTGGCCGGCTCCGGCCTGGGCCTGATCCTGGCCGGCGCGAACAGCTCCGGCTCGTCGGCCCAGCACAAGCTGGAGCTGGGCGCCCCGCTCACCCTGATCGGCGTGTTCGTGCTGCTGCCGCTGCTGTCGCGCCCGGTGATCGCGCTGGTCGGCCCGGTGCTGGCCAAGGTGTTCGGCACCCCCGGCAAGCTGGCCCGGCTGAACGCGGTGCGCAACCCGCGCCGCACCGCCAGCACCGCGGCCGCGCTCACCATCGGCCTGACCCTGGTCACCGCGCTGACCGTGATCGGCAACTCGGTCACCAGCGCCGTCACCTCGATGGTCGGCGACACGATGAAGGCCGACTACGTGGTCGGCATGGTCAACGGCCGCGAGCTGTCCCCCGAGCTGACCGGGCTGGTCGCCAAGGCGGACGGGGTGAAGGCGGTCAGCCAGGTCGACAACGTCTGGTGGGACATCGAGGGCGTCGGCAGCAACCGCGCCATCGAGGGCTACGACGCCGCCGCCTTCGACCAGCTGGTCAACCTGACGATGAAGTCCGGCTCCACCGCGGCCCTCGGGCAGGACCAGGTCCTGGTCAACGAGGAGTTCGCCACCAAGCACCAGCTGGCGGTCGGCTCCACCCTGAAGGCCACCGCGGCCGAGGGCGCGTCCGTGACGCTCACCGTCGGCGGCGTCTTCGAGACCACCTCCGGCGTCTCCCCGATCGTGGCCCCCAACCGCCTGATCGAGGCCAACGACCCGCAGCCGCTGGTGCAGCAGATCCTGGTCAAGGGCACCGACGGCCCGACCTCCGCGCTGAAGCAGTCGCTCAAGGACGCCACCGGCCGCAACCCGGTGATGGAGGTCCGCACCCTGAAGGACATGGTCGACGAGTTCAGCCGGATCATCTCGACCATGCTCAACCTGATGTACGGCCTGCTCGGCATGGCGGTGGTCGTCGCCGTCCTCGGCGTGGTCAACACGCTCGCCATGTCGGTGTTCGAGCGCAAGCGCGAGATCGGCATGCTGCGGGCGATCGGCCTGGAGCGGCGCGGCATCAAGCGGATGATCCGCCTGGAGTCGGTGGTGATCTCGGTCTTCGGCGCCCTGATCGGCGTCCTGCTCGGCTGCTTCCTCGCCTGGGCCGCGACCCGCGTCCTGGCCTCCGAACTGAAGGGACTGACCACCGTGATCCCGTACGGCAGCGTGCTCCTCTTCCTCGGCCTCGCCGCCCTGGTCGGCATGGTCGCCGCCCTCTGGCCGGCCCGCCGGGCCTCCCGGCTGGACATCCTGACCAGCATCAAGACCGACTGACCGCGAGCGCTCGACGCGCGGAAGCCGCCCGCCCCTCGCCGAGG
>NZ_JBHUWH010000510.1:0-5356 GCF_042670125.1 Kitasatospora sp. NPDC057198
TCAACCCCCGCTGGTTGGGCGGCCGCGGCCGGTTCTCTTCCCCCCGCGGGGGGGGGGGGCGGGCGCCGGGGCCGGCGGGCCCCCCCCGCGCCGCCGGGGTCAGGCCGCGAGCAGCAGGGCCTTCGCCATGTCCTTGAGGTCGTTCTTCTGGGTGTGCAGCAGGGTGGTCATCGCCAGGTTGTTGCGGTGCTCCTGCTCGCTCAGCTCCTCGGGGACCTTGACGGTGCGGAAGTAGTCGTCGTACTCGATGACCGTCTGCAGGGCGGCCCAGCGGGTGCCCCGGATGTTCTCCTGGGTGTCGGCCTCGGCGAACAGGGCGTGGAGGCGGTCGCGGCGCTCCTCGTGGGCGGCGAGGATGTTCTTCCGCGCGCCCTCGGCCGGGGGCGTCCACAGCTGCGCGATCAGCTTGTCGAACTCCTGGTCGGTCATCGCCTTCTGGTAGAGGGCGGTGGCCTCGGCCTCCAGCGCGGCGGCGTAGCGCTCGGTGAAGCCGAGGGTGCGGCGGGCCTCTTCCAGGTCGGTAAGGGCGTTCTTGGTGTGGCGGATCTTCCAGACGCGGTCGGCCTCCCGCACGGCGAGGTCGAGGGTGTTGGTGCACACCGCGCGGATGGGGGTCTCGACGGCGACGGCGGCGGAGCGGCCGTCGTGGCTGTTGGCGAACAGCGTGTAGAGGTCGATGCGGTCGGCCGCGCCCTCGGGGTCGATGGTGAAGCTCGGGGACTTGGTGGACATGAAGACGACGCGGCCGCCGTCGAGGGCACCGGCCGTCTCGTAGGTGACGTGGCCGCCGCCGACGAGCTGGTCCAGGAAGGTGAAGGCGTCGCGGTTCTGGATCGGGGTCCAGGTGTTGCCGACGAGTCCGCCGACCCACTCGCCGGTGTCGGTGCGGACGGTGGCGAAGCGGTTCGGGATGCGCTTGCCGAGCTTGCCCCTGTTCGTCGGCAGGATCGGCAGCTTCTCGACCTCCCAGTCCAGCTTGGCGAGGTGCAGGACCTCGTCGCTGGTCTTGGCATCCTCGGCGACGGTGCCCAGGCCGTGCCAGGCGGGCTCGCGGTGGGAGTAGAAGGCGGCCTCGCCGGTGGTGTTGTCGATCGCACCGAGGTCGGCCCGGCCGGTGATGACGTCGCTCTCGCGCATGGGGTGCTCCTTGATGTGGGGCCCGGATTCGCGGTCCGGACCGGCAACCGAAGCTGACTTCCGTCTGCTTTCTTGACTTAAGTCAATTCTCGGGCAGGCGGCCTTGGGCACACCCTTCGAGGGAGAAATTCCGGGCACCGGCCAGCAGCCCCGACCCCGGCGCAGCACCCGCCGGCCTCCCCACCCGCGCCCGACACCCCTGGACAGAAACGAGTTAAAGCCGCCGTCGCCGCAGCTCAAGGGCGGCCGCGATTTCCTCACCCACGAGACGTCCCGCCCCCTGCCCTGCCGAAGGGAGTGGCCACGGCCCCGCCGCGGCTGCAAACTCTGGGAAGTCGAGAAGCCGTCCGTCCCGGGCGAGTTGGCCGACCACCGTCCGCTGCGGCAGATGCCGCCACCCCCAGGGAGCCCCCGTGAAGAACCGCCTCGCCCTCAACGCCGCCGCCGGCCACCTGTCCGGGCCCGAGGTCGCGCTGATGATCACCCTCGCGCTGCTGATCGCCGCCCTCGCCCTGGTCGGCCGCCCGATCCCCGACGGGCTGCTCGTCATGGCCGGCGCGTGCAGCGCCTACATCACCCGCGGGCACCCGGCCGCCCTCCCCGGGGAGCGGAGGCGCTGACCATGGGACGCCGCGCGAAGCCCGTGGCGGCGGGGGCCAGTCCGCACCTGCGGGCGCTCGCCGTCGAGCTGCGGGAGATGAAAGCGCGCAGCGGCCTGACCTACGCGGGTCTCGCCAAGCGCGCGCAGGAGTTGGCGGAGCGGCCGGGCAAACCGCCCGGTGCCGCGACGCTCAGGGGGGCCGCGACCGGCACCCACCTGCCCCGCCTGGAGACCGTCCGGGCGTTCGCCCGCGCCGCCGCCGACCGGAACAGCCCGCACGCCCAGCTCGGCGCGGTCGAAAGGGTCGAGGCGCTGTGGGCGGCCGTCAGCATCGAGCGGGCGGCGGCGCTGGCGACCGAACCGGCCCGGCCCCGGCGCAGCACGGCAGGGCTGGCCCTCGGGCTGGTCCAGTTGCAGGCGCGGGCCGGGCGGCCGTCCCTCAGGCGGCTGGAGGAGCTGTCGGACGCCGCCGGCCACCGTGTGCCCCGGAGCACCCTGCACCTGATCCTCGGCGGCCGGGTGCTACCGACTCGAGATCAGCTGGTGGCGCTGCTGGTGGCGTTCGACGCTGCGGCCGGGCCCGGCCGGGTGGTGGTGGGGAACCACTGGAAGTGGCTGGTGGCCCACGAGGCGGTCGAGGCGAAGCTCCACCCCGACCCTCCGGGGCCGATCTTCGGGTGCGCCGACCACCAGCTCAGCGAGATCCTGGCGCGCCGGGAGCGCAACGAGGCGTTCCTGCGCAAGATCGGGAAGTTCAACGACGAGGACGGCGACGGCGAGGACGACGAGTACCGTCTCGGCGTCTCCTACGACCCGCCCCCGCCGTGGGAGGCGATGGACGATGACGAACTGGCGGCGTGGGAGCAGGAAGCGCTCGCTGATGACCCGGACGATGACGTCGGAGAGCGTCTCGCCGAGATGGCCCGGCGCGCCCGAGCCCGCGGCTAGGACGTCATCTCCATCCGCAGCGCCGGCTCTGATGCTCGCCTGAGAGGACTTCAGCACCCGCTGCTGCGGATCGTCGGCGCCCCTCCCCGGCGTCTTGGAGAATGTCCCCCAGCTTGGGTCTTGCCGAACGTGGGACCAAGCTGGGTGACATCGTTCCGCGTAGCCCTCTGGGCCGCCGGATGAGGCCAGGGAGGGACACATGGATCCACGCGAGAGGCAGCAGCGCCGCAACTACATCGGCGAGTACCTGGACGTCTCCAGCACGCGCTTGAGAGACGACGAGGTGATGTTCCTGTGCGAGTTCATCGAGACGTACGACCAGACGTACAGGGGAGTGACGAAGACCCGCACCAAACCAGGTCGCGGCTGGGGCTCCGACGGAAAGTACACCTACAGCGAGACGTACACCTACACGTTCACCGACGACGTCGGCATCCGCGAGGACTACCAGTACCAGGACGACGACGGGGGGAAGAGGGAGAACACGATGGTGATCAAGGACGCCCGAGGAGTCCTGAACTGGTTTAGGGAGAACTCCTAGGAGTCGGTGGAGCGGCGGTTGCGCATCTCCAGCCCGGCCTGCTTGGCGTAGCGGGTCACCAGGGCGGGCGAGAGCCCCGAGGCGTCGGAGATCCGGTAGACGGGCACGGACCGGTCCGGATAGGCGGCGGTGACGCCGTTGAGGCGAAGTTCTCGCATCCTGGTCGCGACATCGTCGACGACCTCGAGCGGGTCGCGCAGCTGGTCCAGCAGGTCCATCGGCGCCAGGCCAGCTTCCTCGACGGCTTCGAGCGCGGCGCGGAGTTCTTCGGCGGCGGCGGCCAGCTTCTCGCCGGGGGTGGCGGGCTTGCCGCGCCTGGTCTTCACGGCCGGCTTCTCGCCGCTCATCGCAGTCTCCTTCGGGTGCGGGCCGCTCAGGGCCGGGGTCGTCTATGTCTACCAGTGAGCGCCGGGGTGGGCGAAGAACGCGCGGTGCCCGCGCTCCGCCGGGGCGGGGCGCGGGCACGGGCCGTTCTCGCCGGGGTCTACCGGAAGAGGGCGACGTACTTCTCGACCGCGGCCGCCAGTTTCTCGCCTCGCAGGTCGTCCGGCTTGGTGCCGAAGTACACCCGGCCGGTGCGGTCCTTCGACTGCAAGGTGCCGTAGGCGCTGAACTGGAAGGCGTTGATGGCGAGTTGTCCGGCCGTCTTGCTGATGATGCGGACGAGAACGCCCTCCCACTCGTCCTCTCGGGGTGCTCCGGTGGCCGGCAGGAGTTCGGCGGTGATGATCAGGTCACCGTCGCGGCGGGTCTGGCACTCCCCGGCAACCAGTCCTTCGGCGAGCGGCTGGAGGGCTTCGAGGATCTTCTTGTGGTCGACGGGCATGTCGAACTCCTCTGCTAGGCACCGGGGTTATGCCTTCCCCGGCTGACCCTGCCAGCCTCCACCCCGAAATAGACCAGAGTCAATTTCCTAGACTGGGATCTTTTCTTTTGGCTGTGCCGGATCGCCGCTGCTCACGGCGGGCAGGTGCCCCGCCAGAGTGCGACGGATCAGGCCCCGCGCCATGTTCAGCGCGTCGTTCCAGCCTTGCGCCCACTGGCCCTGGCCGCTCTGGCCCCCGAGTTCGGCGACGGCAGCCAGGGCCGCCGCCATCTGCGGCACCGGCAGGACAAGGACCCGGGTCCCGTCACCGTGGCCTCCGACCACGCTGATGTTGCCGGGCCGGTCCCAGGCGACGGTCTGCCCGTGCCCGCCGCGCGTCCGGGCGACGGCCGCGGAGCCCGCGGCGGGCGAGAACTGGCAGCCCTCCGCGACGATCCCGGTGACGGAGACGCCGGCGACGTAGGTGTCCCGGGCGAGGAGGTAGAGGGTGGGGGGCTCGGGGCCGAACGGCTGGAACAGCTCCTCCAGGAGGTCGGCGAGCTCGCTCACGCTGCACCCTTGGCGGCCCAGCGACGGTTGCCCCTGGCGACCGTCCGGGTGCGGGCGCTGCTGGCGGTGGCCGGGCGCTGGCGCTCTTGGCCGCAGCCTGGGTGTGGGTGCCCTTGGGATCCTTGCGGACCGCGCTGCCGACCTCGGGCAGGGTGCGCTCGCGGTTGGTGTACTCCCGGAACCGGGCGTGCGGGCGAAAGCGGGGCACGGTGCGGGCGGCGAGGTCGAACGTCTCGCCGGCCTGCGGATTGCGGGCCCTGCGGGCGCTGGTCTCGGCGGCCTCGAAGGTGCCGAAGCTGGTGACGGAGACGGTCTCGCCGCTGACGACGGCGCGGACGATCGTGTCGAGGACGGCTTCGACCGCCTCGGCGGCGGCGCGCCGGCTTCCGAGCTGGAGCGCGACGCGCTCGATGAGGGCGGTCTTGTTGATCGCCATGCGGTTCTCCTTGGGTTGGTCGGGCCGGGCGACGGGGTGGTCACGTCGCCCGGCCCGGGTCTGGGGTGGCTCAGGCCGGGTGCGGCACGGGGGCCGGGGCCGGGGCCGGAGACGGGGCGGGCAGGGGCTGGGGGGGGTGGTGGCGGCGGTCGGGGCCGGGCAGGTGGGGCCGGAGGTCACCGCCGGGGGCGGCACCGGCCGGTCGGCGCTGCGGGCCGTGGCGGCCCCGCTGATGCTTCCGAGCACCAGTCCGGCGAGGAGGGAGCCGACGAGCAGAGCGGAGCCGCGCATGGTGGCGGTGTCCTTTCGGTGGTATGC
>NZ_JBHUWH010000511.1:0-5327 GCF_042670125.1 Kitasatospora sp. NPDC057198
CTCGCCGCACCGGCCGAAAACCCGAGTACACCCAGTACGAGGGCTTCCGGCCGGCACGCCGATAGCACGCACCGGACGTCGCTCCTTCACGGCAAAGGCTGCCTGACGCGGCACTAGTGCGACGTCCGCGAACCGATGACGGCGGGTCAGTTGCCGTCGCGCAGCCGGTCCGCCTCGGCGAGCAGGTCGGCCGGCAGGTCGGTCGGCAGGTCGGCGAGCGGGTCGGTGGCGTCGGTGGCGCGGGCCAGGTCGAGCAGTTGGCGGCGGTACGGGCTCGGCGGCAACGCGCCCGCCGCGTCCAGGAGTTCGCGCAGCGCCGGGGCGGACGGGGCGAGCCGGAACCGGTAGGCGGCGTGCGCGGCGCGCAGGGTGGGTTCGGCGGGCTCCAGTTCCAGGCCGCGCGCGGTGCGGGCCGCGGCGGAGGCGAAGTCGCCGCGCACGGCGTCCAGATCGGCCAGGTCCAGGTGCAGCGACCAGTTCGCCGGGTCCAGCAGCAGGGCGCGCTCGAAGGCGTCGGCGGCCCGGTCGAGGTCGCCCCGTTCGCGCCACGTCCCGGCCCGGACGACCTCGGTCAGCATCGCCGGGGCGAGCGCGTCGGCCCGGTCGCACAGGGCGAAGGACCGCTCGGGGAGCCCGCACATCCGCAGGAACAGCGCGTACCGGGCCACCGTCTCCGGCTGCGGCGCCCGCCCGGCGACCGCCTCCACCGCGGCCACCCACGGCGCCAGCGCCTCCGCCACGGCCGGAACGTCCAGCGGGTGGCCGTGGTCGCCGATCCGCAGCGCGGCCTCCGCCAGCGCCTCCGGATCGACCAGGGCCGCCACCCGCGGGTCGCCGAACCACGGCGCCGCCGCCCACGCCACCGCCGGCCGGGCCCCGGCCACCGCGCCCAAAGCCAGTACCGCCTCGTCCAACTCCCCGTCCAGGAAGCAGAAGTACGAGCGGGCCAGCACCGTGCTCAGGGTGTTGGCGCGGGCCAGCAGCGCCCCCAGCTCGGCGGGCCGCTCCGCCCGCAGCTCGGCCAGCAGCGCGTACGGCTCAGGGTCCGCCGGGTCGGCCGCCACCGCCCCGGCCAGCTGCCCGAGCGCCGCCGCCGGGTCGTCCGCGCAGTGGGCCAGCACCCGGGCCAGGGCCAGACCCGCGGCCACCGATCGATCAGTCATGCGGGTGACGCTATCGGACCAGGTGGGAGGGGGTGCGGGCCGGGGTGTTCCGGGCGGCGGCGGTGGCGCGGAGGGCGATCTCCAGTTCGAGGCGGACGTCGGGGGAGGAGAGGGCCGGGCCGAAGAGCTGGTGGACGCGGTGCAGGCGGTGGCGGGCGGTCTGCGGGTGGATGCCGAGCCGGGCGGCGACCTCGGGGGCGGTGCCGCGACCGGTCTGCAGCCAGGCCAGCAGGGTGGTGGCGAGGCGGTCGCGCTGCTTGGGGGTGAGCGGGGCGAGCGGCGCCAGCCGGCGTTCGGCGATCAGCCGGACCAGCGCCGGATCGGTGAGCAGCAGCAGGTCCGCGTAGCGCTCGCGGCAGTCGACCGGGCGCCGCGGGGCCTCCGGGAGCGCGGCTCGGAGCAGCCGGGCCCAGCGCAGCGACTGCGCGGCGAGGGCGGGCGGCACCGCGGGGCCGATCACCGCGCCGCGCCCGTGCAGGGCGGCGGCGAGCCGCGGATCGGCGAGCAGGGCGGCCGGATCGGGCAGCAGCAGGTACGGCTGCGGCCCGTCCAGCCCGGCCAGCACCTGTTCGGGCAGCACCTGCTCGGGCAGCACCTGTTCGGGCAGCCGGGCCGGGGGAGGCGCGGGGGCCCCGGGTGGCCCGGGAGGACCGGGAGGCGTCGGCGGGCGGGGCGTCGGGCGCGGGTCGAGGGAGACGGCGGCGATCTGCGCGGGCAGCGGCCAGTCGGCGAGGCGGGCGGCGGCGGCGAGTTCGGCCGGGTCGGCGCCCGCCAGCAGCAGCTCGTGCAGCCGGTGCCGGGCCCGGCCGGGCGCACCGGCCCGGTCGGCGCGGGCGTCCGGACGGTCCTGGACGCCGGCCGCCGCGACCTCGTCGATGTGCGCGAACACCGCCTCGGCCAGGGCCGCCAACTGCTCCGCGGCCAGGCCGCGCCGCCGGGCCACCAGGGCGTACCGGCGCCAGGCGATCCGGGCGCCGAGCCGGAACGCGGCCCGCAGGGCGTCCGGGCCGCGGCCCTCGGCGCACCCGCCCCGGCCGGGCGAGCGGTGCGCCCGCAGCCGGTGCGGTCCGGAGGCGGGCAGCCCGGCGAGCCGGTCGGTGAACTCGGCGAGCGCGGTCTCCACGCCCTGCTGCATTCCGGCGCCGAATTGCCCGGAGGGCGGTCGGGAGAATTCCGGGACGGCGGACCTGATCTCCCGGACGATCTCGGCGGCGAGGGATTTCTGCTCGGCCCTGAGTTCGGCGGAGAAATCACGTGGAAGGCTCTCCCACGGTCCGGTCAATTCCGCTCCTCGGGGTAGCGATAATCCGTGCCGGGGGCCTCCGCAACAGAGGCTCCCGGCGCGTTCGGGACACCGGGAGTATCCGGCGCAGTCACCCGCCGGTCAATGGGTCCGGCACGGCGGTGGGGAATTGCCGGCACTTCCGGACGGCCTTTCCGGGAATTCCGGAAACCGGGCGCGCGGCGGCGGAGGAACGGCGCGGGCCGCGCCCCCGGCGCGGGGCGTTCAGACCTCCTGCGGGAGCCGGGCGTCGAACGGCGCCCCGGTGCGTTCGCGCAGTTCCCCGACGCCGACGCCGGGCGCCGACCGGACCAGGACCAGCCCCCGCGGGGTGACGTCGAAGACGGCCAGGTCGGTGATGATCCGCTGCACCACGCCGGCGCCGGTCAGCGGCAGCGTGCAGCGCTCGACGACCTTGGGGCTGCCGTCCTTGGCGTTGTGCTCGGTCAGCACGACCACCCGCGGGGTGCCCGCGACCAGGTCCATCGCCCCGCCCATCCCCTTGACCAGCCTGCCGGGGACGGTCCAGTTGGCCAGGTCGCCGTTGGCGGCGACCTGGAGCGCGCCGAGCACGGCGGTCTGCACCTTCCCGGCCCGGATCATCGCGAACGAGGTGGCCGAGTCGAACACGCTCGCCCCCGGCCGCAGCGTCACGGTCTGCTTGCCGGCGTTGATCAGGTCCGCGTCCTCCTCGCCCTCGTACGGGAACGGCCCCGTCCCCAGGATGCCGTTCTCGCTCTGCAGCGTCACCCGCACCCCGGGCGGCAGGTGGTTGGCCACCAGGGTGGGGATCCCGATCCCCAGGTTCACGTACTGGCCGTCCTGGAGCTCCCCGGCGGCGACCGCCGCCATCTGCTCGCGGGTCCACGCCATCTCACGCCTCCTTCGTGCGCACGGTGCGCTGCTCGATGTCCTTCGCCCGGGGCCGCGAGGCCACCACCCGGTGCACGAACACCCCGGGCGTGACCACCAGTTCGGGGTCGAGGAAGCCGTCCGTCAGGACCTCCTCCGCGTCGGCCACGGTGACCGTCCCGGCGGTGGCCACCAGCGGGTTGAAGTTGCGGGCCGCCAGCCGGTAGGTCAGGTTGCCCTCCGGGTCGGCGCGGTGGGCGTGGACGAGCGCCAGATCGGGGACGATCGCCCGCTCCAGCAGGTAGGTCCGCCCGTCGAACCGGGCGGTGGGCTTGCCCTCCGCGACCGGCGTCCCGACGCCCGTGGCGGTGTAGAAGGCGGGGATCCCCGCCCCGCCCGCCCGCAGCCGCTCGGCCAGGGTGCCCTGGGGCGTGAACTCCACCTCCAGCGTGCCGTCCAGGTACTGCGAGGCGAACAGCCTGTTCTCGCCCACGTAGCTGCCCACCACCTTGCGGACCTGCCGGCGCTCCAGTAGCAGGCCCAGGCCCTTGCCGTCCACGCCCATGTTGTTCGAGACGATCGTCAGGCCCTGCACGCCCGAGTCGCGGACCGCCTCGATGAGGTCCGTCGGGTTGCCGCTCAGGCCGAACCCGCCGACCGCGATGGTCAGGTCGTCGCGGAGCAGCCCCTCCAGTGCCGAGGACGCACCGGTGAACACTTTCGACATGCCCACTCCTTGTTCTCCCGTCCACCTCGTGGACGCACCACAGCACCGTAGGAAGGGGGCCGCGCACCGGCAACGACCTGCGGGGAAATACCCTGTCGAAGGGCAGAACCGCCCCGATGGTGAGCGGACGGGCCGGACCCGTCCATGATGTGGAGGCCCGGTGGAAGGCACCCAGGCGATCGGCAGGGCCGCCGCCCTGCTGCGCGTCGTCAGCGCGGCGGCGGACGGCGTGAGCACCGCGCAGGCCGCGCGGCTGACCGGGACGGCCCGCACCACGGCCCACCGGATCCTGTCCGCCCTGCAGGAGTCCGGACTGCTGGACCGGGACCGGACGACCGGCACCTGGCACCCGGGCCCCGAGATGTTCCTGATGGGGACGCTGGCCGCCCGCCGCTACGACTTCGTCGAAACCGCCCGGCCCGCCGTCCGGGCCCTGGCCGACGAGACGGGCGAGAGCGCGTTCCTCTCGCTGCGCCGGGGGGACGAGAGCGTCTGCGTGCTGCGGGAGGAGGGCAGCTTCCCGCTGCGCTCCTTCGTGCTCCAGGAGGGCACCCGCTTCCCGCTCGGCGTCGCTTCCGGCGGACTGGCCCTGCTGTCCTTCCTGCCCGACCGGGAGGCCGACGCCTACCTCGAGCGCGCCGAGCTCGTCCCGCAGTGGGGCGAGGAGCACAGCGCCGAACGCATCCGCGAACGCGTCCGCCGGACCCGGACGGCGGGCTACGCGACCAACCCGGCCCTCGTCCTGGAGGGCAGCTGGGGGATGGCCGCCGCCGTCTTCGACCAGCACGGCCGACCGGCGTGGGCCGTCAGCATCACCGGCGTCGAGACCCGCTTCCGCGCCGAACGGCGGCCGCACCTGGGGCAGTTGCTGCTCAGGACGGCCCACCGGCTCAGCGCGCAGAACCGGCTCCCGCAGCCCGGCGGCGGTGTGATCCACGTCTCTCCGCCGCCCGGCGATGTCACAGACCGGAGCGCCGGACGCTCTTGACCGCGGGTTCCACGGGAGGGAACCCGCCCGTTCCGTCTCTGGGAGAGATCACCGGCATGGAAATCCTTCGGTACGTGTTCCTCGTCTTCCACCTCTTCGGGTTCGCCGCGCTGCTGGGCGGCGTCTTCTACCAGCTGCGCGGGAAGGACCCGGTGACCGGCGGGTACATGGTCACCAGCGCGGTCGTCCAACTGGTCACCGGCGCCGGGCTGGTCTGGACCCGGACGTCGCTGGACCTGCCGGTGTCCTACCCGAAGATGGCGGTCAAGCTGGGGCTGGACGTGCTGGTGGCGGTGGTCGCCCTGATCGGCATGC
>NZ_JBHUWH010000512.1:0-5320 GCF_042670125.1 Kitasatospora sp. NPDC057198
GATCAGCACGTACTGGAACGAGCCGTCCTTGTAGGACTCGATGAACGCCTCCTCGATGCCGGTGACCAGCGAGGAGGTGGCGCGCAGCTCCCAGTAGGGCAGCGTGTCCGGGGTCAGGTCGATCACGGCCTGCGGGACGAGGCGGTTGTCGGCCATCGCGCGCAGGTACTCGCGGCGGGAGTGGATGTTGCACTCGAAGTGCGCGTTGATCTGCGAGACCCACTTGGAGGGCTGGCCGTAGCGCGGGTTCCAGCAGCCGGTGATGGTGACGTAGCGGCCGCCGACCTTGAGCACCCGGGAGTGCTCGGCGAACAGGTCGTGCAGGTCGACGTACATGCTGGACTCGTTGTTCCACGAGCCGGACATCTGGCCGTTGGCGAACGGGGTGTCGAGCATGTTGCAGACCCGGGAGCGGACGTGGTCGGCGATGCCGAGCTCCTGGACGCGGCGGTTGCCGAACTCGGCCTGGGTGCTGGAGAGCGTGACGCCCTCGACCTTGCAGCCGAAGCGCTGGTGGGCCATCACCATCGAGCCGCCGCGGCCGCAGCCCGCGTCCATCAGGGTGTCGCCGGGGGCGATCGCGCCGAGGTGGTCGAGGAGCACCTCGGCCTGGGCGGACTCCAGCCGGTGCAGCTCAGTGATCAGCTTCTTCTCGTACTCGCTGTCCTCGGGGGTGCCGAGGGCGGCGGTGTCGATCTCGCCGATGCCGTAGTGGTGGTGGTAGAGGCCGTCGACGTCGCCGAGGCGCAGGTTGACCGGACGGGCCTCGTTGTTCCAGTAGCGGGCGATGTCGCCCTGGTAGGCGGTCGCGGGCCCGGGGACGAACGCGGCGGCGGTCTCGGTGCTGGTCATCTGCAAGTATCCGTTTCTTACCGGTGGTTACCAGAAATTGGGCAGGCTGTAGCGGTAGGTGTTGGTCTGGTGCCAGTGGTGGTTGCCGTCGACCCAGGCGGCCACGCCGCGCAGGAAGCGCAGCAGTTGCGGGGCGGGGCAGGCGGCGGCGAGGGCGGCGGCCTCGGCCTCGAAGGCGTGCATCAGCTCGTTGTGGACCTCGACGGCCTTCAGGTAGCCGTCCCGGTCGGAGAGGCCCTCGCGCTCGGAGATCACCACCGGCAGGTTGAGGTGCCGGCCGGGGCTGGCGAGCTCCTTGGTGTAGGAGTACAGGTCGTTGACGATGGTGGTGGCGTTGCCGGCCAGCGCGATGACCCGCTGGGTGGCGGGCAGCGCGTGCAGGTCGGCCGGGAGTTCGTAGCCGCCGACGCTGTCGGTGATGGTCGGGCAGGGGCGGAAGTTGTTGAACTGGCGCATCGCCAGGTACTCCCACACCTCGGGCACGTGGTCGGTCTCGGCCCAGGCGGCCTCGGCCAGGTAGCCCAGGTGCAGCCGGGCCATGTCGTGCCGGAACCGGTCGGCCTGGGACGGGGTGGCCGTCTCGGTGAAGTACCGCATCGCGGAGTGGTAGGCGCGGCGCGGGGCGTCCGAGCCGAGCGACTCGGCCCAGCCCGGCGCGTACTCCGCCGTGGTGTGTAGCGGGTCCAGCGCGGTGTGCGCGAGCAGCAGCCGGCCGCCGAGGCCGACCGGGGAGCCGCCGTGGTCCTCGCAGTAGCAGTCGTCCACCGCGTTCTCGGCCACCATCAGGCGGGTGGCCAGCATCAGGTGGTCGACGGTCGGGGCGTCCGGGTGGCAGGCGACCATGTAGCGCCCAACCGAGAAGCCGTCGAACTGCCCCTCCCACTCCTCGGGGAACAGGTCGACCTCGTCCACCGCCCACTCCTTGATCCGGCGGCTGACCTCCGCCACCCGGACCGGGTCGGGCTCCGGGACGGGGTGGAAGTACAGGCCGGGCACCGGAATGCCCTCCACCGGGGCGACGGCCTCCGCGACCGGCGCGGCGGCGGGCGCGGCGTCCGGCTCGGCGGCGCCCTGCGGCGGGGAGACCCGGAACAGCCCGGCGGTCCCGAGCCCGCTGGGGCCGCGCAGGACCTGGGCCGGTCCGGAGCCGGCGGCCGCGAAGGGGTCGGCGGCCTGGGGCGGAGAGGAAAGCCCTGGCTCGGGCATCCGTGACTCCTTACTGGGAGGGGTTACTGGGAGGGGGCGGTCTGGTCGGGGCGTGCGGAGGCGACCGGTCGGCGCACCGGCCTGCCGATGGTGCGGGCGGGGAAAGCTCCTCGGGGAACGGGAAGGTGACGGACCGTCATGAGCTGCGGGGAACTCGGTCGGATCTTGAAGAACGCTAACGCTCCGTAGGCACGCTTCGCCCGCGCGGCAGGGGGTATTTACCTCGATACGGTGATCTTCCGAATCACCATGTTTACCCCGCCCACCAGCGGCATTCGAGTCATCCGCCCCGGGTCGCCCCCGAACCACCGGCCCGCCGCGCCACCCGCCCCCGCCGTTTCCGGCCACCGCCTCCGCGCACGCGAACGCCCCCGCCCCCGCGCGGTGGCGGGGACGGGGGCGGTGGCGGCGGGGCGGAGCGCGCCCGGCGGGTCAGCCGTTCGTGCAGGCGGTGCCGTTGAGCGTGAAGGCGGGCAGCGCGGCGGGCGTCCCGGTGGCCTGGAAGCCGAAGGAGGCGCTGCCGCCCGGCGCCAGCGTGCCGTTCCACCCGGCGTCGGTGACGGTCACGGCCGCACCGCTCTGGACCACCTGGGCGTTCCAGGCGTTGCTGACCACCTCGTTGCCCCGGTACGTCCAGCCCAGCTTCCAGCCGGAGACGGTGCCGCTACCGGTGTTGCGCACCGTCACGTCGGCGGTGAACCCGCTGCCCCAACTGCTGGCCACCTTGTAGACCACCGCGCACCCGGAGACCGGCTGCGGCGAGGCCGAGGGGGACGGGGACGCCGAAGCGGACGGCGACGGCGAGGGCGAGGGCGAGGACGACGGGGACGGGGAGGGGGACGGGGACGGGGACGGCGAGGCCGAGGACGAGCCGGACGGCGACGGGGAGGGCGACGGGCCGGTGCCGTCCGGTTCGGCGCCCCACTGCGGCGCTCCCCCGTCCAGCAGCCGGATGTTCGCCGCGTCCACCGGCGTCGAGCCGGGCACCAGCGAGATGCCCTGGTACGACCAGTCGTTGGTCGGGTCCCAGGCGCCCGAGGAGGCGATCCGGAACTGCACCTCCTTGCGGTAGGCGGACTGCCCGGCCGGGGCGATCACGGTGTTGGAGCAGTCGACCGTGACGTAGTAGGTGGAGCCCGAGTAGAGCGTGGGCCCGCTGACCGTGCCGCACTGGTTGTAGTTGGTGGTCAGGGTGATCTGGCTCGGGCTGACCCCGGGCTCCAGGGTGAAGTAGTAGCGCAGCGAGGCGTTCTTGAGCGCGCGGGCCGGCCAGGCCGACTTGTTGATCAGGTACGCCTTGATCTCGGTGAAGTTGGTGCCGGCGGCGTTCACCGATGCCTGGACGGACATCTCCGGGCCGTCCGGGGTCTCCTTGGGCGGGAACTGGGCGAGCGGGCTGCCGCCGTACTCGCCGTAGAGCCGGGCCAGTGCGCCGGTGAAGGCCGCGTTGTAGTCGGTGGCGACCTCGTTGTTGACGTAGTTGGAGCGGTCGTCGGTGTAGGAGTCGTCGGCCGAGCTGGGGCCGCCGACCAGGGCGCCGATCAGGGTGTGCCGGCTGTCGACGGGGTTGGTGAGCTGGTCGGTCCAGGAGCCGTGGGCGGTGCGGTGGTGCGGGTTCTTCGGGGAGTTGGCGCCGAAGCCGATCAGGTAGCTGGACTTGCGGGGGTTGTCGCCGAGCGCGTAGTCGATCTGGCGGACCGCGAAGTCGTGGTAGCGGGCCTTGCGGACGGGGTCGCCGGTGAGCGTGTCGGAGTAGACCAGGGCGACGAAGGAGGTGTTGGCGGCGTAGCGCAGCGATCCCCAGGAGTCGAGCACGGCCTCGCCGCCCGGCGAGTACTTGACCTGGCTGCCGTTGACGCCGACGGTCCACCAGTCGAGCCAGCGGTTGGCGTCGTCGACGTACTGCTGCTTGCCGGTGAGCTGGGCCAGCAGCACGTAGTCGCCGTAGGACTTGTCGTCCCAGGCGATCGTCCACTTGTAGGACTTGGTGGTGGACTGCGGCTCGGTGGAGAGGTTGGCGTAGTAGCTCTCCGCCTTGGCCAGGTAGCTGCTGTCGCCGGTGGCCTTGTAGAGCCAGATGGCACCCCAGACCAGTTCGTCGTTGTAGCCGCTCCAGGAGTTGTAGTAGCCCTGGGCGTCCTTGATGCAGTCGCTGTACTTGCCCCGGTAGGTGTCGGCGAAGGAGTACAGCTGCTTGGCGTGGGTGAGCAGGGTCGCGGAGTACGCCGGGTCGCTGTCGGCGAAGACCATCGACGAGGAGGCCAGCGCGGCGGCCGTCTCGCCCGCCAGGTCCGAACCCGGGCAGGAGGCGTCGATCTTGTACGCGGGCCGGGCCATCGGCAGCACCTCGGCCGGGCCCCACCAGGCGTGGTCGGCCGAACCGCTGCCGACCTGGCCGTAGAGCACGTTGGGGGCGGGGTGCGCCTTGATCAGGTAGTCGTCGACGAAGCGCAGGTTGTTCTTCAGGTACTGCATCTGCCCGGAGGCGGTGTAGCCCTGCTTCTCGGCGATGCCGCCCCAGGCCAGCATGGTGGTCGAAGCGGCCATCGGCAGGCCGAACTTGACGTGGTCGCCGGCGTCGTACCAGCCGCCGGTGAGGTCCAGCCCGACGTCCTTGCCGTCGTCCAGCGCGGAGTCGCCGCGCCAGCTCACCCGGTTGGTGGCGGGCAGCTTGCCGGACTGCTGGGCCTCGTAGAAGAGCAGCGACTTCTGCAGCGCCTCGCCGTAGTTGAACGCGGGCGCGGCACTGGTGTCGGCGGCCGCGCTGTGCAGCGGCAGCAGCGCACCGGCGGCCAGGGCGCCGGCCGCGAACAGGCCGATGACGGTGCGGCGGCCAGGGCGGTGGGCGGAGCGCGACGGGCGGGGTGGGGGTGCAGCGGGACGGGACATGGCGTCCTTCCGGGGCGGCGGTGGGGGCGACTGTGGGGGGGGGGGATGCCGATCGGATGGCCCGTGACCTGCCCCAACACTGTGGGAGCGCTCCCAAATCCGAACGGCCGGGAACGGTGTCGGCAGGCTGTGGGCGGCGTCCATGGTGTCCGCGCCGCCACATCCGTGTCAATGCGCGACGTGGAAGTTACAGGCCCGACCTGACGCCCCACCAGCACCGCCCGACCGCCCGCCCGGCCGCCCGGCCCCGGTGGGCCGGCGGGGTGTCACGGCCCCGCCGGCCCGTCCTACGGGTGAGGCTCGACGGTACGGCGGGGCGGGGCGGCGGGAGCAGGGGCCGAACGTCCCTGGCTGCGGGAGGTCCGGCCCGGGG
>NZ_JBHUWH010000513.1:0-5292 GCF_042670125.1 Kitasatospora sp. NPDC057198
CCGTGTATAAGAGACAGTCCCCGGACGGTGCGGGGCTCCCGCGCGTTCCGGCCCGGTCGGCGGCCCGATCGGGTGCGGGCGGGGCGGCGATCGTGGAGGCTGGAGCGGTGATGGACGAGACGGGATTCTGGCAACTGGTCGACGGGGCCCGGGAGGCGGCCGCGGGCGACCCGGACGAGCAGGCCGAGGCACTGGTCGAACGGCTGCTGCGGCTCACCCCGGACGAGGTGCTGGACTTCGCCCGGCAGTTCGAGGCGCGCTTCCAGCGGGCGTACACGGTGGAGCTGTGGGGCGCCGCGTACCTGCTGCTCGACGGCGCCTCGGAGGACGGCTTCGACTACTTCCGGTGCTGGCTGATCGGCCAGGGCCGGGAGGTGTTCGAGGGCGCGGTGCACGAGCCGGACGCGCTGGCCGAGCTGGTGCCGGACTTCGACGAGGAGGAGGACGGCGACGGGGAGGAGCTCGGCTACGCCGCCGACGAGGCGTACGAGCGGCTGACCGGGCTGCCGCTGCCGGACCTGGGGGTGCGGCAGCCCGCGGCCGCGTACGGGGTGTGGTTCGACTTCTCGGACAGGGCCCGGCTGGCGGAGCGCTACCCGCGGCTGTGGGAGCTGTACGGGGACTGAGGGCGGGCGGCGCGCCGTTCGGGTGGCGGCCGGGCGGGTGGCGGCCGGGCGGGTGCTGTCCGGGCGGGTGCTGTCCGGGCGGGTCAGGAGGCGGTGGTGATGCCCTGGATGATGTCGTCCAGCACGGCCGGGTCCGGGGCCTTGGGGTCGTCGTCCACGCCGCCGCGCAGGATGACGTAGCCGCTGCCGTCCGGGTCCGGCACGGCCGCGACCACGGCGAATCCGGCCGCGCCCTGCTCGGGTTCGACGTACCAGCGGATCGCCCAGCCGTCGCTGCCCGCGACGGTGAGGGTGCCGGCCGACTCCTCCCGGTGGGTGCGCAGGGTGCCGAAGGCGACGGCGGCGAAGTCGGCCATGGCCTGTTCGGCGGCGGCCTGGGTGTCGGCGGCGTCGACGCTGTCCGCGGCGACCGCGAACTGGCCGCGCAGGCAGAGGGACTCGGACTGCTCGCAGGCGTACTGGCCGGAGATCTCCACCACCGTCGCCCGCTCGTTGGCGGGTTCGGCGGTCCAGCCGTCGGGCAGCGGGACGCTCCAACCGTGGGCCTTGTCGGCGAGTTGCAGGGCCGGGGCGGGGCTGCTGTCGGTGTCGTCCGCGCTGGTGTCGTCGGTGTCGGTGGCGTGCGGGGTCGGGGACGGGGAGCGCGGCGGGTCGGAGCCGGCCGGGGTGGAGACGCCGACGGTGATGGTCGGCGCGGGCCCGGCCTTCTTCGGGTCGTCCGGCTGCACGGCCCACACCACGGTGCCGATCACGCCGGCCAGCAGCAGCACGGCGACCGAGACGGTGGCGATCAGCGGGCCCCGGCCGGAGCGGGCCGGGGGCGGACCCGGCTGGAACGGGGGCTGGAACGGGGGCTGGAACGGGGGTGTGGTCGGGGGCGGGGGGCCGGGGGCGACCTGCCAGGTCTGGGTGACCGCGTCGTTGACCAGGCCGGCCTGGCGGTGGGAGTCCGTCCAGGCGGTGCCGTCCCACCAGCGTTCCTGCCCGGTGCCGGGGACGGGGTACCAGCCGGGCGGCGTCGGGGTGCTCACGGCCGCTACCGTACCGCCCCGGGGGCCGCCCTCCCCAGCCGCCCGACGGTCACGAATCGGGCACCGGGAAGGTGGGTTGACGAACCGACGGGTGCCGGCGGGTGCAGGCAGGTATCGGCCGGCGCAGGCGGGTGCAGGCGGCTGCAGGCGGCTGCAGGCGGGCGGGTCAGTCCAGGGCGCGGCCCATCCAGACGTCGTCCACGTAGTCGCCGTCCAGCAGGAAGTGCTCGGGCAGCACGCCGAGCACCTCGAAGCCGGCCCGTTCGTAGAGGCGGCGGGCCGGGGCGTTGCGGGCGAGCACCCGGAGCGTCATCCGGCGGGCGCCGTCGGCGCGGGCCGCCTCGCAGGCGGCGGCGAGCAGGGCCTCGCCGATCCGGCGGCCGCGGGCCTCGGGCAGCACGCCCAGGCCCTGGATCTGGCGGACGTGCACGTTGGAGGGCAGCGGGATCTCGCCGACCTGGCGGACGTAGCCGACCACCCGGCCGTCGAGTTCGGCCAGCAGGTACTGCCCGGGGCGGTGCTCCTCGTCGAAGACCGGGGCGTCCTCGGGGCCGCGCGGGGCGACCTCGCCGAGCGGGGACCAGGCCGCGTGGTCGACGGCGCGGATGGCGCGCTCGTCCTCGTCCCGCGCCGGGCGGATGATCACATCGTCGGAGGGCATGCGGGCCATCGTAGACGCCGTCCGGCGCGGCCCCGCACGGGGTTTCTGAACCGGCGGGCGCCGGTGGACTGGGAGGATGGCCGGCATGCGAATCGCGGTGACAGGCTCCACGGGGTTGATCGGGTCCGCGCTGGTGGACTCCCTGCTGGCGGACGGGCACGAGGTGCTGCGGCTGGTGCGGCAGCGCTCGCGCACC
This sequence comes from Kitasatospora sp. NPDC057198, assembly GCF_042670125.1. Classification (NCBI taxonomy): domain Bacteria; kingdom Bacillati; phylum Actinomycetota; class Actinomycetes; order Kitasatosporales; family Streptomycetaceae; genus Kitasatospora; species Kitasatospora sp. NPDC057198. Next base: position 2,515 of record NZ_JBHUWH010000513.1, read on the forward strand.
GGGCCGCAGCCGGACGGGACGGTCGGGGTCGGCTGGAACCCCCTGCTGATGCAGATCGACGCGGCCGCGCTGGAGGGCGTGGGCGCCGTGGTGCACCTGGCCGGGGCGGGCGTCGGCGACCGGCGCTGGACGGACGCCTACCGGCGGGAGATCCGGGACAGCCGGGTGCTGGGCACCGAGACGCTGGCCGCCGCGCTGGCCCGGCTCGAGGAGCCGCCGGAGGTGCTGGTGAGCGCCTCCGCGGTCGGCTACTACGGGCAGACCGGCGACCAGGTGATCGACGAGGGCGCGCCCGCCGGGAGCGACTTCCTGGCCACGGTCTGCCAGGAGTGGGAGCGGGCCGCGCGGCCCGCCGCGGACGCCGGGATCCGGGTGGTGCACCCGCGCACCGGGCTGGTGCTCGACGCCGGGGGCGGCGCCGGGGCCCGGCTGCTGCCGCTGTTCAAACTGGCGCTGGGCGGACGGCTCGGGAACGGCGGGCAGTACTGGTCGCTGATCTCGCTGGCCGACGAGGTCGCCGCGCTGCGCTTCCTGATCGACCGCCGCGAGCTGTCCGGGCCGGTCAACCTGACCGGCCCGGAGCCGGTCACCAACCGCGAGCTGACCGCGGAACTCGCCCGGCAGCTCGGGCGTCCGGCGGTGTTCGCGGTGCCGGAGTGGGCACTGCGCACCGTGCTCGGCGAGATGGCCGTGGAGGTGGTGGGCAGCCACCGGGTGGTGCCGGCGGCGCTGTTGGACGCGGGCTTCGCGTTCCGCGACCCCGACGCCGGGGCGATCGTCGCGGCGGCGCTCGGGCTGCGGTGAGCGCTCTCCCGCCGGGGCACCGCAGCGGCAGGTGACGGGACGGCGCAGGAGATGACGGAGCGCCGCAGGAGGTTACGGGGCGCCGCAGGAGGTGCCGGAGCGCCGCAGGAGGGGCCGGGACGCCCCGGCAGGTGACGGGGTGCCCCCGGTAGGTGACGGGGCGTCAGCGGGGGGCGCACGGGTGCAACCGGGCGGCGCGCAGGGCGTGGGCGGTGACGGTGCGCGCCCGTTCCCGCTCCGCGCGCCCCGTTTGACGCACGGTGGGTAATCGTCCGGCGGCACTGTGTCGACCTTCCGGTGCGATGAACCGATTGGGCGTCACCCCGCTGTCTGGAGCGGCGGATGACGGGGCATCACCAGTGCGGACCACGCCCGGCCCCCCGCTGCCCGCCCCGGCGCCCACCCGCTCGCGGGCACCGCCGCGCGCGGCGGCCGCGGAGGGCTCCGCCAGGGAGGGAGCACCCACTCGTGCCCGCACAGGACTTCATCGGCCGCGCCCAGCGCGGCCCGTCCGGCGACCCCGACGCGATCGTCGTCGGCGCCGGCGCCGCCGGACTGACCGCCGCGACCCTGCTCGCCGCCCAGGGCCTGGACGTCCAGGTCCTGGAGGCCGGCGAACGCGTCGGCGGCCGGCTGGCCACCCGCGAACTCGACGGCTTCCGGCTCGACCACGGCGGCCACCTGCTCAACACCGCCCACCCCGAACTGGGACGCCGCCTCGACCTCGACCGGCTGGAACTGCGCCCGCTCTCCCCCGGCGTCCTGGTGCACAGCGGCGGCCGCGGCTACCGGGTCGGCGACCCGCGGCTCACCCCCGCCCGGCAGGCCGCCACCCGCGGACCGCTCGGCACCCCGCTGGACAAGGCCCGGCTGGCCGCCGCGATGTCCCGGCTGGCCGCGACGCCCGTCGAACGGCTGCTGGCCCGCCCCGAGACCACCGCCGCCCGCGCCCTGGCCGACCGCGGCCTGCCCGCCCGCACCGTCGACGGCTTCCTGCGCCCGCTGCTCGGCGCGCTGCTGTCCGACCCCGCGCTCGGCACCTCCAGCCGGGTCGCCGACCTGGTGCTGCGCGCCTACGCCCGCGGTCGGCTGTGCGTCCCGGCGGCGGGCGTCGGGGCCGTCCCCGAGCAGCTGGCCGCCCGGCTCCCGGAGGGTGCCCTGCGGCTGGGCGTCGAAGTCACCTCGGTCGGCACGGACGGCGTGGAGACCGCCGGGCACGGCCGGATCCGCTCCCGCGCGGTGGTCGTCGCCACCGACGCGGCGACGGCGGCGACCCTGCTGCCGGGCCTGCGGCAGCCCGGCTTCCACCCCGTCACCACCTACTACCACGTGGCGGAGCGCTCCCCCCTGGGCGAGGCCGTCCTGCTGCTGGACGCCGAACGCTCCGGCGTCTCGCACTCGCTGGTGCTCAGCGACGCCGACCCCTCGTACGCCGCCGACGGCCGCGCGCTGATCGCCACCACCGTGCTGGGCCGCCGCGCCTTCGACTCCGGCGGCCCGGCCGGCGACGAGAGCGCCGTCCGGCGGCGACTGGCGGAGCTGTACGGGACCGCCACCGGGGCCTGGGAGTTCCTGACCGTCCGCCACGTGCCCGACGCGGTGGTCGCGATGCCCCCGCCGCACCACTTCCGCCGCTCGGTGCGACTGCTCGCCGGGCTGTACGTGTGCGGCGACCACCGCGACACCGGGACGGTGCAGGGCGCGCTGGTCTCCGGCCGACGGGCCGCGGAAGCCGTCCTGCGCGACCTCGGCGTGCGGGTCGAACCGGAGACGGAGCGGGCAGCAGCGTAAGGCGGGAACGGCTCGGGGAACGGCGAGAGCCCCCGCCAGGGGCTCGGGGAACGGCGAGAGCCCCCGCCAGGGGCTCGGGGAACGGCGAGCCCGTGGCTGCTGGCGGTTCACTGCCGTTGGGTGCCGCCGCTTCTGGTTCTGTTACGGCACGCAGCAGCACCGACCTTCGATGGGCTCCGACCG
>NZ_JBHUWH010000514.1:0-5287 GCF_042670125.1 Kitasatospora sp. NPDC057198
GTGCAAGCTCTCGTCCTGCGTCGCGATCCGGCTGTGCGTGCTCGGTTGGCCGCGCAGTTCCCCGCGCCCCTGGTTTCGCCTCAGCGCAGCGGGTCTCCCCGCGCCCCCGGTTCCACGCCGTCCGCCGAGCTCCCCGATCACACGCCGTCCAGCAGGATCCCCCGGAGGGTCTCCCACTGGTCCGGGTCGGTGGCCACCAGGAGGCCGTCGGGGCCGCCGGGGGCCTCGGGGCGGTAGGGGGTGCCGTCGAAGCGGGCGCTGCGGCCGCCGGCCTCGGTGACGAGGAGGGAGCCGGGGGCGTGGTCCCAGGGGAGGGTGCGCCAGTAGAGGATGAAGTCGTGGGTGCCGGTGGCGATCAGGGGGTACTCGATGCCGGCGGAGCCGCGGCCGGGGTCGAGGGGGCCGAGGGCGAGGGTGTTGGCGAGCAGGCGGTGGCCGGTGGGCGGGGCGAAGTAGCGGGTCTTGAGGATGCCGGACCACTTCTCGGGGGCGGTGGCGACCTTCGGCAGGGCGAGCCGTTCGCCGTCGCGCCAGGCGCCGGCGCCGAGTTCGGCGGTGTAGGCGGTGCGCGCGCAGGGCTGCCAGATCCAGGAGGCGACGGTCTCGCCGCGGCGGACCAGCGAGGCCATCACCGCGTACGAGGGCTGTCCGGCGACGAAGTTGCGGGTGCCGTCGACGGGGTCGACCAGCCAGGCGGCGGGCTCGTCGTGCAGGGCGCGGGCGAGCGCGGGGTCGGCGGCGACGGCCTCTTCGCCGACCACGGGGACGGGGAGCAGCTCGCGCAGGCGCCGGGAGATGATCTGTTCGGCCTCCCGGTCGGCGACGGTGACGATCTCGCCGGGGGCCTTCTCCATCACCTCGCCGTCGGCCAGTGCCCGGAACCGCGGTTCCACCACCTCGGCCGAGACCTCGACCAGGATCTCGGTGACCTTCTCCATCAGCACGCCCGTGCTCCCTTCGCCGCCCCCCACTCTCCCACGTCGGGGAGGTTACGGATGGTGCCCAGGTGGCGCGGGGGACGGGTGGGGGGAGCCGGGGGCGGGGCGCTCCGCGGCGAGGCCGTCGTACTCGGCGCGCACCCGGCGGTCCATCGCCAGCGCGAACCGGGCGTCGTTGACGGCTCGGGCGAGCGGGCGGACGCGCTGGATCCGTTCGGTGAGCCGGGCGGCCTCGGCGGGCGTGAGGTCCTGGACGCGGGTGAGCGCGCCGAGCAGGTGGTCGCGGACCAGGGCGACGAACAGGTCGGCCATCGCGTCCGCGTACTCGCCGGCCCGGCGGCTGACGTCCAGGACGGCGGCCAGCGGCACGCCCTCGCCGACCAGGGCGACGGTGGCGTCCATCAGGCGGCGGCTGACGTGGGTGATGCCGTCGGGGTGGACGGTGACGTAGCCCTGGGCGACGGACTCGGCGGTGTTGGCGGGGGTGAGCTGGTCGCCGAACGCGGCGCGCAGCTCGTCCCAGCCGAGGTGGACGGGCGTCTCGTCGGACCAGGGGGCGACCAGCGCGGCCTGCAGGCCGATCAGTTCGGCGACGTCCCGGCCGTCCTCGCCGGCGCCGATCAGTTCGGCGATGCCGCCCAGGGCGTGGCCGCGCTCGAGGAGTTCGGCGATCAGGCGGAGCCGGGCCAGGTGCTCCTCGCCGTACCAGGCGATCCGGCCCTCCCGGCGGGGCGGCGGGAGCAGGCGGCGTTCGCGGTAGAAGCGGACGGTGCGCACGCTGACGCCGGCCGCCTCGGCGAGTTCGGCGACCCGGTAGGCGCGGGGGCGCTCGTCTTCCTGCTCGGTCTCCGCCACGCCGGTCAGCATAGGGCTCCCGGACGGCGCGCAAACAGCGGCGTCCGGCGCTATTCCACTGAGTGTCAACAAGGGCTACTCTGCCAAACGCGCCAGTGATTACTGGCAACGTCCGCCGCGCGACCAGCCACCAGCCAGCGCCCCCCACCCTCGCCAGGAGGCCCGCCCATGGCACCCCGTACCAAGAAACCCCCCGCGCCCGCCACCGACCCGGACCCGCGGCCGGAGGAGGCCGTCCCGCACGTGCGGGTCGCCGTCATCGGCTCCGGCTTCGGCGGCCTGGGCGCCGGCGTCCGGCTGCGCCGGGCCGGGATCACCGACTTCGTGGTCCTGGAGCGCGCGGACTCCGTCGGCGGGACGTGGCGCGACAACTCGTACCCGGGCTGCGCCTGCGACGTGCCCTCGCACCTGTACTCGTTCTCGTTCGCGCCCAACCCCGAGTGGCCCCGGGTCTTCTCCGGCCAGCCCGACATCCGCGCCTACCTGGAGCGGATCGCCGACACCTTCGGGCTGCGCCCGCACCTGCGCTTCGGCGCCGAGGTCACCGAACTGCGCTGGGAGGAGCAGCACACCCGCTGGCGGGTCACCACGAGGGCCGGGAACTGGACGGCGGACGCCGTGGTCTCCGCGGCCGGACCGCTCGCCGACCCGCAGATCCCGGACCTGCCGGGCCTGGACGCCTTCCCCGGCAAGGTCTTCCACTCCTCCCGCTGGGACCACGACTACGACCTGGCGGGCAAGCGCGTCGCCGTGGTCGGCACCGGCGCCTCCGCCGCCCAGATCATCCCGGCGATCCAGCCGGCCGTCGGCCGGCTGACCGTCTTCCAGCGCACCCCCGCCTGGGTCCTGCCGCGCGCCGACCGCGAGGTCACCGGCCTGGAGAAGTGGCTGCACGCCAACCTGCCGCCGACCGGGCTGCTGCGCCGGGCCGGGCTGTTCGCGATCCGCGAGCTCCAGGTGGACGCGTTCGTCCGCCGCCCGCAGCTGCTGAAGCTCGTCCAGCGGGTCGCGCTGCGGCACCTGCACAAGACCGTCGCCGACCCGGCGCTGCGCGCCAGGCTGACCCCGGACTACCGGATCGGCTGCAAGCGCATCCTGCTCAGCAACACCTACTACCCGGCGCTGGCCGCCCCCAACACCGAGGTGGTCGCGGGCGGCCTGCGCGAGCTGCGCGGCTCCACCCTGGTCGGCGCGGACGGCAGCGAGCACGAGGTCGACGCGATCGTGTTCGGCACCGGCTTCCACGTCACCGACCTGCCGATCGCCGAACGGGTCTTCGGCGTCGGCGGCACCTCGCTGGCCGAGAGCTGGAAGGACGGCATGGAGGCGCTGCGCGGCTCCACGGTGCGCGGCTTCCCGAACCTGTTCTTCCTGATCGGCCCGAACACCGGGCTCGGCAACAATTCGATGATCCTGATGATCGAGTCCCAGCTGAACTACCTCGTCGACGCGCTCACCACCCTCGACTCGCTGGGCGCGACCGCCATGCAGCCCACCGAGCGCGCCCAGCGCCGGTGGAACCTGGAGCTCCAGCACCGGATGGGCCGCACCGTGTGGACCACCGGCGGCTGCCGCAGCTGGTACCTGGAGGAGAGCGGCAAGAACACCGTGCTGTGGCCCGGCTCCACCAGCGCCTTCCGCCGCGCCACCCGGCACGTCGACCTCACCGAGTACGAGCTGCTCAAGCGCACCGCCCCCGAGCCCGTGGAGGCGGTGTCCGCATGAGCCGCATCCCCGCCGACTGCGTGCTGCCCGACCCGGCGGCCGTGCGCGCCGTCCGCTCCGCCGACGGCGCCGAGCTCAACGTCGAGGAGTACGGCCCCGAGGGCGCGCCGCTGGTGGTGCTCGCCCACGGCTGGACGTGCTCCACCGCGTTCTGGGCGCCGGTGGTCAACCGGTTGGCCGCCGACTTCCGGGTCGTCGCCTACGACCAGCGCGGCCACGGCCGCAGCCCCGCCCCCGCCGGCGCCGACGGCTACTCCGCCGAGAAGCTCGCCGACGACCTGGAGGCGGTGCTCGCCGCCACCGTCCCCGCCGGGCGGCGCGCCGTGGTCGCCGGGCACAGCATGGGAGGCATGACGATCATGGCGGCCGGCGACCGGCCCGGCGTCGCCGACCGCACCGCCGCCAACCTGCTGGTCAACACCGGTCCGGGCGCGCTGGTCGCCGAACTGGCCGTGCTGCCGCCCGCCGTCCGGGCCAGGGGCCTGCGGCGCTTCCTGCACCGGCAGATCCTGCGCTCCCGGCTGCCGCTCGGTCCCGTCACCGCCGTCACCAGGGCCGCCCTCAAGTACGCCACCATGGGACCGGCCACGCCGCCCGACCGGGTCGAGGCGTGCGCGCAGGTGGTGCACGCCTGCCCGGCGAAGGTCCGCTTCCACTGGGCGGGCGTGCTCGACACCCTCGACGTGCACGACGGGCTGGCCCGGATCGCCGCGCCCACCGCCGTCGTCGCGGGCAGCCGTGACAAGCTCACCCCGCCCGTGCACGCCCGCCGGATCGCCGCCGCGCTGGCCGATCCGCGCGGCCTGCTCGAACTGTCCGGAACCGGCCACATGAGCCCGGTCGAACGCCCCGCCGAGGTGGCCGGCGAGATCCGCCGCCTCGCCGCCCTGACCGCCGCCCCCCTCGAGGAGACCGCATGACACCGCCGCTGTCCTCGCAGGTCGTCGTCATCACCGGGGCCGCCCGCGGCCTCGGCGCGCTGATGGCCCGCAAGCTCTCCGAACGCGGCGCCAAGGTCGCGCTGGTCGGCCTGGAGCCCGCCGAGCTGAAGGCGGTCGCCGCCCAGTGCGGCGAGCACGCCTCCGCCTGGGAGGCCGACGTCACCGACCTGGAGGCGCTCACCGACACCGCGCACCGGATCAAGGAGCGGTACGGGCGGATCGACGCCGTGGTGGCCAACGCGGGCATCGCGCTCGGCGGGCCGCTGCAGGACAGCGACCACCGGGCCTGGAGCAGGGTGGTCGAGGTCAACCTGCTGGGCTCGGTGGCCACCGCGCGGGCCTTCCTGCCCGCGCTCGCCGAGAGCCGCGGCTACCTGCTGCAGATCGCCTCGCTCGCCGCGCTCACCCCGGCCCCGCTGATGTCCGCGTACTGCGCCTCCAAGGCGGGCGTCGAGTCGTTCGCGCACGCGCTGCGCGCCGAGGTCGCCCACCAGGGGGTCAAGGTCGGTGTTGGGTACCTGAGTTGGACCGACACCGACATGGTGCGCGGCGCCGACGAGGACGCCGTGCTGCGGCGGATGCGGGCCAAGCTGCCCTGGCCCGCCAACAAGACCTACCCGATCGAACCCGCCGTGGACCGCCTGGTGGCGGGCCTGGCCCGCCGCTCCGCGCACGTCTACGCCCAGGCGTGGCTGCGCGGCATGCAGCCGCTGCGCGGGTTCCTGCCCGGCCTGATCGCCGCGGTCGGCTCCCGCGACGTGGCCCGGCTGGCACCGGAGTTGAAGGCCACCGCCGCCACCCGGCTGGGCCCGGTCGGCGCGGGCGGGC
>NZ_JBHUWH010000515.1:0-5262 GCF_042670125.1 Kitasatospora sp. NPDC057198
GCCGGGAGGTTTCCCGGCGGCCCCTCTTCCTTGCGTGACCGGCTACTTCTTGATGGTGAAGGACTTGAAGAAGTTCTTGCCCGGGGAGCCCAGGCCGGTGGCCGTGTCGTAGCCCTTGTTCGCGGAGAGGCCGTAGTCCGCGCCGATCTTGTAGAGGCGGACGCGGAGCGAGCCGCTCACCACGCCGAGGTCGACGACGTTGCCGCGCTTGCTGTGGTTGGTGTCGTCGTTGACGTCGTGGAAGGCGCTGGTGCCGGCCCGGTCGTAGAGGGCCGGGTTGGCGAAGCCGAGGGCGCGGCCGCCGCGGGCCTGGATGGCGTTGGCGAACATCGCCGCGGTCTCCGGGGCGGAGACCGAGGTGCCGCCGTAGCCGCCCTCGCTGTAGGCGCCGCCGTCGGTGTAGCCGACCAGGGTGGCGGCGACCAGGTCACCGCTCATCGCGATGTCGGGGGTGGCGCGCAGCGGGGTCGCCGACTTCGTGCCGTCGGCCGCGGTCTTGGCGATCCGGTCGGAGACCACGCCCTGCTGGTACCACGGCTGGGCGAAGTCCTTGGAGACACCGCCGCCGCCGCCGAAGTAGAAGGTGCCGGGGAACGGGCTCCAGGACTTCTGGTCGGCGGAGAGCACCGAGCGCAGGTCGCCCATCGAGACCTCGCTGCCGTACTTGCCGGCCTTGTTGTCGAGCTGGAGGGCGGTGCCGCCGACCGAGGTGACCCACGGGGAGGCGGACGGCCAGTCGGCCTGGGCCTGGTTGGTCTCGGTCTGGCAGTTGGCGCCGGTGGCGGCCGCGCCGGGGGAGCTGTCGCCGCAGTCGCCGGAGGAGAAGGTGAAGCCGATGCCGGTCACCGCGCCGAGCTGGAACACCTGGTTGTCGGCGGCGACCACGGCCGGGTCGATGTCGCCGGTGGTGCCGTGCATGATCTCGCCCCAGGAGTTGGAGACCACGTCGGCCAGGTGCTCGTCGACGACCTTGGCCATCGCGTCGTACAGGTCCTCGTCGTAGCAGGAGTTGCCGCCGACGTAGACGACCTGGGCGTCGGGCGCCAGGCCGTGCACCATCTCGACGTCGAGCGCCTCCTCGCCGGCCCAGCCCTCGGGGCCGCCGCACTCGTCCTGGTGGGTCCACTTGTCCGGGGTGACGTACTCGGTGTACTGGCCCGGCTTGAACGGCTGGTCGCCGTGCAGGGACGAGTAGTGGTTCGCGTCCTGCTCCATGGTGGACAGGCCGTAGGCGTCGATGATCGCGACCCGGGCGCCCTTGCCGGTGACCTTGGCGTCGCTGACGCCGTACGCCTTGCGGAGCTGGGACGGGACGTACGAGCAGGGGGCGAAGGGCTCGTTCTTCTCGTAGCCGTCCGGGGCGCCCTTGGCGGTCTTGGAGCCGTAGCCGTCCTCGGAGCAGGTCGGCACCTCCGGCAGGGTGGCCGGGGCCTTCTTGTCGGGGGCGGCGAGCCGGGAGGCGTTCGCGTGCAGTTCGGCCTCGCGCACCGAGGTGGCGTCCGAGCTGTTCTTGTGGATGGCGTCGGCCAGGCCGGAGACGGCGAGCACCGAGCCGGCCACCTCGGCGGGGACCTCGGCGTCGGAGGCCGGGGCGCGGTGGGTGCCGTCCGCGGTGCGGTAGTTGCGGAAGCCGGTGCCGAACGCCTTGGCCATCGCGGCGGTGGAGCCGGCCACCTGCACGTAGTGGGCGGTGGAGGCGGAGACGGTCAGGCCCGCGCCGGTCACCCAGTCGGTGACGGCCTTGACCTGCTCGGGGGTGGCGCCGAACCGCGCCCGCACCTGGTCGGCGCTCAGGTACTGGCCGTAGGAGGCCGAGGTCGGGTCGGAGACCGCCTTGGCGAGCGCGGCCAGGCCGCTGGCGTCGCGGCCGGCCAGGTAGATCCGGGCGGTGGCCGGGGCGGACGCGTCGGCGGCGCCGGCGTCGGCCTGCGGGGTGGCCCACGCGGGGTGGGTGCCGGGCAGGGTCCGGGCGCTGTCGCCGACCGGGGTGGCGGCGGAGGCCGGAACGGCCGCGCCCAGGGTGGTGAGGATCAGTGCGGCTGCGACGGTGGCCGGGGCGATGCTCCGGGCGAGCTTGTTGCGCGCAATGGGCACGTCGGTCCCCCCTTCTCGGTTCGATGGAGCGTCAGCTGCCCCTCGTGAGGGCGTGACGAGGCGCGCCGCGAGCGGAAGACCCCCCACCGCGGCACCGGAGTTGACTGTGCGGAAGCTGTCTATTCGGACTGGTGTGCGCCACTCAAGAGCAGGTCCGAAAGCTTTACCCCGGCATGACCCGATCGGGGGGAAACGTTTGGCCGCGGAGCTCCGGGGACCCGCACGGAGCAACCGCCGTGTCCGATCGCCGGGGCGGGTCGTTGCACACGCCGGAGACCAGGACCGGAAGGGCGGGCCGAAACGGAATGACATACCCAACCCAGCGGCCGCTATGCACCCATCCGGTGAGGAGTTCTCCGGAAGCCGGGCCAAAACCCCACCACCGGCCTACCCTTGTCAAGGTGAACGATCCCAAGCCGGCAGCCGCCGCCACCGTCACCGCTGCCCGTCCCCCCGCCGACCTGCGTGCCCGGGTGGCGCCGTACCAGGCCGAGTTGGTCGAGCTGCGCCGTGACCTCCACCGGCACCCCGAGCTCGGCCGCCAGGAGTTCCGCACCACCCGGCTGCTGCGCGAGCGGCTGGTCGCCGCCGGGCTGGAGCCCCGGGTGCTGCCCGGCGGCACCGGGCTGCTGGTGGACCTCGTGCCGCCCGGCACCGCGCCCGGCACCCCGCTGCTGGCCTTCCGCGCCGACATCGACGCGCTGCCGATCGACGACGCCAAGAAGGACGTGCCGTACCGCTCCACGCTGCCCGGCCGGGCGCACGCCTGCGGGCACGACGTGCACACCGCGGTGGTGCTCGGCACCGGCCTGGTGCTGGCCCAGGCGATGGAGGCCGGGGAGCTGGCCCGCCCGGTGCGGCTGATCTTCCAGCCCGCCGAGGAGATGATGCCCGGCGGCGCGCTGGACGTGATCGCGGCCGGCGGGATGGAGGGGGTCGGCCGGATCTTCGCCGTGCACTGCGACCCCAAGGTGCGGGTCGGCCGGATCGGGCTGAAGACCGGGGCGATCACCTCGGCCTGCGACAAGGTCCGGATCGCGGTGGACGGTCCGGGCGGCCACACCGCCCGCCCGCACCTGACCACCGACCTGGTCGGCGCGGTGGCCAAGCTGGCCGCCGAGCTGCCCGCCGCGCTCTCCCGCCGGATGGACCCGCGCTGGGGCGTCTCGCTGGTGTGGGGGCGGATCGCGGCCGGCTCCGCGCCGAACGTGATCCCGCAGCACGGCGAGCTGGAGGGCACCGTCCGCTGCCTGGAGCTGGCCGGCTGGCGGGAGGCGCCCGAGGTGCTGGAGGAGCTGGTCTCGCACCTCGCCGAGACGTACCGCGCCAAGTGGACGCTGGACTACCACCGGGGCGTCCCGCCGGTGGTCAACGAGGCGTCCTCGATCGAGCAGCTGGAGGCCGCGATGAACGCCCGGTTCGCCGAGGGGCGCGGCCCGGTGGTCGAGCCGACCGAGCAGAGCCTCGGCGGCGAGGACTTCTCCTGGTACCTGGAGCACGCCCCCGGCGCGCTGGCCCGGCTCGGCGTGCGCGGCCCGCACGAGAAGGGCCCGCGGGACTTGCACCAGGGCGACTTCGACGCCGACGAGCGGGCCATCGCGATCGGCGTGGAGCTGTTCGCCTCGCTCGCCCTGGAGCACGCCCGGATCTGACCGGATCCGACCCGGCCGATCCGAGCCGTTCGGGGCCGCCCGGTCCGGGCCGACCGGATCCGACCCGGCCGTACGGCGCGAGGGCCCTCCTCGGGGAGAATCGACGCGTGGACGAACCGTCCGCGCGCCGCCTCCGCCGGGGAGGGCCCTCGGCGCGTCCGCCCGCCGGGCGGTCCCGGGCGGCCCCGGGCGCCGGAGGGTTCGGCGCGGCATCTTCTCGGGCCCCGGCCGGGAGGCGTACCGTGGTGGCCCGATACCAGCCGGTAATGAACGCCGGGTTGATCTTGTGTGTGCCTATGTCCGGATTTGCCGGGGCGTACGACCACATTTTGATAACAACCCGTAAGCCTCCGCAGGCCGTAACACAACCGTGTTCTACGCGCGTTACGGTGGCGCTCGACCACGCCAACCGGGTGTGTGAGAAGGAGAAACTCCCTTGCGCCGTTCACTCAAGCTCGCCGCGGTCGTGCTCTCGGGTTCCCTGGGCATCGCCTCGCTCGCCGCCTGCGGCGCAAAGAGCACCGACAACAACTCCACCTCGGCCGGTGCCGGCAGCTCGTCGTTCAAGGTCGGCATGGCCTACGACATCGGCGGCCGCGGCGACCAGTCCTTCAACGACTCCGCCGCGCGCGGCCTGGAGCAGGCCAAGACCGAGCTGGGCGCCACCATCAACGAGGCCGAGGCCAAGGCCGGCGAGTCCGAGGGCGACAAGGAGCAGCGCCTCAAGTCCCTGGTCAGCAGCGGCTACAACCCGATCATCGCGGTGGGCTTCGTCTACCAGGACGCGGTGGACAAGGTCGCCAAGGAGAACCCGAACGTCAAGTTCGCGATCATCGACTCCTCCGCCGCCGACCAGCCCTCGAACGTCACCTCGCTGACCTTCTCCGAGGAGCAGGGCTCCTACCTGGCGGGCGTGGCCGCCGCCAACAAGACCCAGACCAAGCACATCGGCTTCATCGGCGGCGTGCAGTCCGAGCTGATCAAGAAGTTCGAGGCCGGCTACACCGCGGGCGCCAAGTCCGTCGACCCGAACATCCAGGTCGAGGTCACCTACCTGACCACCCCGCCGGACTTCACCGGCTTCTCCGACCCGGGCAAGGGCAAGCAGGCCGCCCAGGGCCAGCTCGACAAGGGCGCGGACGTCATCTACTCGGCGGCCGGCTCCTCCGGCACCGGTGCGATCGAGGCCGTCTCGGGCGCCGGCAAGTGGGCCATCGGCGTCGACTCCGACCAGGCCAAGCAGCCCGCCCTGGACAAGTACAAGGACCACATCCTCACCTCGATGGTGAAGAACGTGGACACCGCCGTGTTCACCTACATCAAGTCGATCAAGGACGGCAACGCCCTGACCGGCGTCAAGAACTTCGACCTGAAGGAGGGCGGCGTGTCGCTGGCCACCACCGGTGGCTTCATCGACGGCATCAAGGCCAAGATCGACGCCGCCACCCAGCAGATCACCAGCGGCCAGACCAAGGTCCCGACCGCCCCGTAAGGCCGATCAGGCCCGCCGCGCCGC
>NZ_JBHUWH010000516.1:0-5236 GCF_042670125.1 Kitasatospora sp. NPDC057198
TCCCCATCATCACCCTCGACGCCCGGCGCCGCGACAGCGCCAAGAGCGCCCTCATCACCCTCGTCGAACACGCCCTGCTCGCCCGACTGCGGTGAGCCCCGACCTGGCCGGGGGGCGCGGTCCAAGGATGGTTCGCACCCCCCGGTAACAGTTCGGTAGGCATTTACCGGGGCTGTTTGACACTGCGTAGCCAGCTGTACCCGGTGCGCGTCAATGACCTTGAACTTTGCGGGAGTTCACCCCTTTATGTCCGTTTTCCACCCCCGGCGCACGGGCCGGAGGGGCCGTTTGTCCGGTCCACCCGCTCGTGTTGGAATTCCAGCTACCCCGTAGGACCCACGCGGGTCGCGGCCCGTCGGGGGGTAGCCGCCGGATAGATCCATGGCCGCCAGTCGGTCGAGAGGTTGTTGTCGAGTGAGGCGTAAGCAGCCAGTCACCCCTCAGCGGCGCTCCGAGCCCCGCCAGCAGGACCCGGGTAGCGGCCCGAACACCGGTCAGTTCTCCGCGTTCACCGCGACCGAGGGCCGTGACCGCCCCGAGCAGCCCCGCACCGCCGCCGCCGGCGCCGCCGAGCCCGCCGCCCGGCCCGCGAGCGCCGAGCAGGCCCCGCGCCGCGGCGGCCGGTACGACTTCCTCCTCCCGCTGAACTGGCGCGTGCCGGTCCGCCTGGTGGCCATCCTGGTCATCCCGGTCGTCATCGCCCTGGTCTTCGGCGGCCTGCGCGTCAACACCTCGCTGGACGACTACAACCAGGCCGACCGCGCGGTGCGAATCGCCAACCTGGCCAGCGCCGCCACCAAGCTCGCCGACGCCCTGGAGCAGGAGCGCGACGAGACCCTGGTGCCGCTGCTGGCCGGGGACAGCGACCAGAGCGAGGTGAAGAAGCTCCGCGACCGGACCGACGAGGCCCGTCGGGCATACGACTCGGCCTTCGCCGAGATCAAGGACGACCCCACCATGCAGCGCCGGAACGCGCAGTTCCAGCAGGCCGCGGCGTACCTGCCGCACCTGCGCGAGAACGCCTACAAGCCGGAGCTGTTCGCGACCGCGACCGCCAACGCCTACTCGCTGATGTACGCGCCGCTGCTGGCGATCGACAACTCGGTCGGCTTCGGCTCGACCAACGTCACCTCCAAGGGCCGCGCGATCTACGCGATGTCGCTGGCCAAGGCGTCCGCCTCCACCCAGCGCGCGCTGATGCTCAACCTGCTGGTCGGCCTCGGCGTCGGCGGCGTGGACGGCCACGAGGGCGACGACCTGATCCAGTCGCTGATGGTCGCCTCCCGCCTGGAGCAGACCGCGCTCAGCGAGTTCAACACCGCCTCCGGCGACGCCGAGATCAAGGTCTACTCGGACGCCCTGGTCGACCAGGCCACCGCCGACCAGCGCCTGCCGCTGCGGATGCCCGACGGCAGCACCCTGCCCACCATGCAGGCCCTGCTCGCGGTCGGCATGTCCTACGCCGGCCAGCTGTCCAGCACCTCGGCCGGCGGCGACCACGCCGCCGCCATCATCGACCAGGTCGGCAAGGACGGTCTGACCCGCCCGCTGTGGGACCAGGCCACCAAGAGCCACATGAACGCGCTGCGCGCCGCCGAGACCGACCTGCTCGGCCAGGTCGTCAGCGAGGCCCAGGGCATCAAGGACCGGGCCTTCACCGACTGGGTGCTCAACTCGCTGATCGTGATCGCCTCGCTGGTGCTGGCCGGTCTGCTCACCGGCTACATCGCCCGCTCGATGATCCTCGGCATGCGGACCCTGAACACCGCCGCGCTCGACATCGCCAACCACCGCCTGCCGGAGCTGGTCGACAAGCTCTCCAAGACCGACCCGGAGCGGGTCGACACCTCGGTCAGCCCGATCCCGCTGCACGGCCGGGACGAGATCGGCGAGGTCGCCCGCGCCTTCGACCAGGTCCACCAGCAGGCCGTCTCGCTCGCCGCCGAGCAGGCGCTGCTGCGGGGCAACGTCAACGCGATCTTCACCAACCTCTCGCGCCGCAGCCAGGGCCTGATCCAGCGCCAGCTGGCGCTGATCACCGACCTGGAGAACAACGAGGCCGACCCGGACCAGCTGGAGAACCTCTTCAAGCTGGACCACCTGGCGACCCGCATGCGCCGCAACGGCGAGAACCTCCTCGTCCTCGCGGGCGAGGAGCCCGGCCGCCGCTGGAACACCCCCGTCCCGCTGGTCGACGTGCTGCGCGCCGCGGCCTCCGAGGTGGAGCACTACGAGCGGATCGAACTGGCCGGCATCCCCGAGGCCGACGTGGTCGGCCCCGCCGTGACCGACCTCGTCCACCTGCTCGCCGAGCTGCTGGAGAACGCCACCTCGTTCTCCTCCCCGCAGACCCGGGTGCTGGTCAACGCCACCCGCCTGCCGGACAGCCGGGTGCTGGTGGAGATCCACGACAAGGGCATCGGCCTGACCGCCGAGGACTTCGCCGAGATCAACGAGAAGCTGGCCGAGCCGCCCACCGTCGACGCCACCATCTCCCGCCGGATGGGCCTGTTCGTGGTCGGCCGGCTGTCCCAGCGGCACAACATCCGCGTGCAGCTGCGCCCGTCCGGCGAGTCGGCCGGCACCACCTCGCTGGTCATGCTGCCGCAGCAGCTGACCCACCTGAACGCGCCCGCTCCGGAGCCGCAGGCCGAGGAGTTCACCGTCTCCCGGATCTTCGCGGAGCAGGAGCCGAACGCCGAGTGGGCGTTCGAGGGCCAGGAGCGCACCGCCGCCGAGCTGGGCTTCGACGACCACCTGGCCGACCGCGGCGCCGCCGCCGCCGTGACCGGCAACGGCTTCTCCCCCGCGCTGGAGGCCATGCAGCGCTCCCAGCGCCTGGAGGAGCGCCGCCGGGCCGCCCTGGAGCTCGGCCCCGGCCCCTCCGCCCAGGAGCCGGTGGAGGCGGAGGTCCTGGAGTCGCCCTACGGCGAGCCCGGCGGCCCCGGGGACGGCTACCGCTACCCGGAGCAGGACGCGGCCGGCTACGGCGCCCCGCAGGACGACCCGTACCGCCCGGAGACCGACGCCTACGGCCGTCCCTTCGAGCCGCAGCAGGCCGCGCAGGACGCCTACGGCTACCGCCCGGACGACCAGTACGCGCCCGAGCGGTACGACGAGGAGCCGTACGCCCCGGAGCAGTACGCGCAGCAGGCGCCCTACGGCGCGCAGCAGCAGTACGCCGGGGGCTACCAGGAGCAGCCGTACGGCGACGAGTACCAGCAGCCGTACGCCGACCAGTACCGGCCGGACGGGTACCAGCAGGACGGGTACCAGCCGGACGGCTACGGGCAGGACGGCTACGGGCAGCAGGACTACGGCTACGAGGAGCCCGCCGGGCACCCGTACCCGGCCGAGGAGCTGCCGGCCCTGCCGCCGGCCCGCTCCGCGGCCCAGCCGGCCGGCGGCGCGCTGCCGCAGCGGCGGCCGGGGCAGCAGCTGGCGGGCGGCGGTGCGGGCCGCTCCGCGGGCGGCGCGACCCCGAACTGGTTCACCGGCGCCAAGGACACCTCGGCGTCGGTGGAGGAGCCGCGCGGCCACGACGTGTCGGCGCTGGGCGGCTACGGGCCGACCGGTCCGACCGCGGCGCCCAGCGAGTGGGAGTCGCCGAACGACGGCGACTGGCAGCGCGCGGAGAAGCTCCGCGAGCCCTCCTCGGCCGGCACGACCCCCTCGGGCCTGCCGCGCCGGGTGCCCCGCCAGAACCTGGTCCCGGGCAACGCCCGGACCACCCCGCAGGAAGGCCCCCAGGTCTCCCGCGACCCGAACGAGGTCCGCGGCCGCCTGACCAACCTGCGCCGCGGCGTCGAGCAGGGCCGCCAGGCCGGCGGCGACCCCGGTGCCACCGGCAGCTTCCGGATCGACCCCGACCAGGGGGCGTACGGTGATGGACCGCACAACAGCAGCACCGATCTCTTCGGCGGCTCGAACCAGCAGGAGCGTTGAGTTGACCCAGATGAGCCAGGCCGCACAGAACCTGAACTGGCTGATCACCAATTTCGTGGACAACACCCCCGGGGTGTCCCACACCGTGGTGGTCTCCGCCGACGGTCTCCTGCTGTGCATGTCCGAGGGCTTCCCCCGGGACCGTGCCGACCAGCTGGCCGCCGTCGCCTCCGGACTGACCTCGCTGACCTCGGGTGCGAGCCGCATCTTCGAGGGCGGCGACGTGACCCAGACCGTGGTCGAGATGGAACGGGGCTTCCTGTTCCTGATGGCCGTCAGCGACGGCTCCGCGCTCGCGGTGCTCGCCTCGCCGGACTCCGACATCGGTCTGGTCGGCTACGAGATGGCCCTCCTCGTGGACCGCGCCGGCGCGGTCCTGACGCCCGCTCTGCGGGCCGAACTCCAGGGCAGTCTCCTGCACTGACGGTTCGTCGGATACCGTCCTGGTATTCGAAAGACCTCATTGCCCGTCCCGAGGTCGCTTCGGCGGCCTCGGGACCGGGCGTTGTACGGCCTTCGCACCACCGGCCACGGCGCTCCCCGGCGACGCGGCCAGCAACGCACCGCCGCACCCTTTGAGGAGATGAACCGTGACACCGCCCGACCACAGTGGCCAGTACGGCGCCCCGTACGCGGGCTCCGGCCACGACGCTTTCGGGGTTCCCGGCGTCGGCCACGGTCAGCAGCAGCAGTACGCGCCGCAGTTCAACGGTGGCCAGTCGTACCTGCCCCCGCAGTCCGACCCGCGCTGGTACCAGCAGCAGGACGGATACGGCCAGGCCCACCCCGGCCAGCAGGCCCACCCCGGCCAGCACGCCTTCCCCGATCCCGCGCTGCCGCACCGGTACGAGGAGCAGCAGCCCGGCCACGTCGAGGAGTACGCCGACGAGGAGGAGGACGCCGGCCCGCTGATCCGCCCCTTCGCGATGACCGGCGGACGCACCCGGCCGCGCTACGAACTCGCGCTGGAGGCCCTGGTCTCCGCCGCGGTCGACCAGGCCCGGATGGCCACCCTGCTGCCCGAGCACCAGCAGATCTGCGCCCTGTGCGCCTCCGACGTGAAGTCGGTGGCCGAGATCTCCGCGCTGCTCGGCCTCCCGCTGGGAGTGGCCCGCATCCTCGTGGCGGACCTGGCCGAGGCCGGCCTGGTCGCCATCCACCAGCCCGCAGCCGGCGGCGAATCCGGCAACCAGCCCGACGTCACGCTGCTCGAAAGGGTCCTCAGTGGACTTCGCAAGCTCTAACGCGGCCGCCCCCAGCCGCGCCACCACCTCCGCCAAGATCGTCGTCG
>NZ_JBHUWH010000517.1:0-5235 GCF_042670125.1 Kitasatospora sp. NPDC057198
GTCCGGGCCGATCCGCTCGTGCACCCGGGCCCGGGCCGCCTCGCGGACCCGCTGGTCGGTCAGGTAGGCGCGGACCTGCTTCAGATCGAGCACCATGTGCCGCAGCACCAGGTTCGCGAAGAACCTCGAACCGGACAGCGCCCGCAGCGCCGCCTGCACCGAACCCGGCGTCGGCACCAGGGTGTCCGCCGCGCCGGGCGGCACCACCGCCGGGTCGGTCCGGGCGGCCTCCCGCCACCACGCGGCCAGCAGCTCCCGCTCGAAGCCCTCCTCGACGTCCCGGGCGGTGAACGGCGGCGCCCCGTCGGACAGCATCCGCCCGGCCGGGCGGAACAGGTCGCCGTAGAAGCCGATCGCCAGGTCGTCCGCCGCGAGCACCCCCGGCGCCCCGGCCCGCCGCAGGCCGTCGCTCAGCGCGGGCCACCACAGCGCCCGCAGCCGCTCCTCGCCCTCGACCTGCTGCCCCATCCCGTGCACACCGACCACGCGGGCCACAGCCCCACCCCCAGACGAACGGGATCCACCCCACCGATCACGGACCCCCCACACCTACCAGCCCCCCGCCGCCCGCGTCAGCCGAATCGGCCGACCCCGCCCCGGGCTCCGACCCCGCCCCCCGACCCCGGCTCCGGCCCCGCCGGGCGTCGGACCCGCCCGCTACCGTCGCACCCGGTGCACCCGGTGCACCCGTCGCACCCGTCGCACCGCGAGAGACGAGCCCAGGTGAACAGTGACACCCCGCAGCAGCGCCGGGCCCGCCGGGCCGTCCTCGACCACCTGCTCGCACTGCTCGCCGACTCGCCGTGGGCCGACGCGCTGGTGCTGCGCGGCAGCGCGGTGCTGCCCGCCTGGCTGGGCCCGGCCGCCCGCGAGCCCGCGGACCTGGACTGGATCGTCCTGCCCCCCGCGTTCGTCCCGGTCGACGAGCTCGACCCGTACCCGTACCTGCCCGACCTGGCGCCCGTCCGGCTGTGGCCCGAGGCCGCGCACGGCGCGGGGGCCCACGAGATGTGGCGCTTCGAGGACTTCACCACCCGCGGCCTGCGCGCGCACCTCCCGCCGGAGGGCCTGAACTGGGCCCCGGCGGTCGAACCCGAGGACGAGGGGCCGCACCTGTTCCTCCGCGACCTGGTCGAACGCCACCCGCAGGCCGCCCCGGGCGTCCGCCTCGACCCCGGATCCGTCGAGGACGGCGGCGGCTGGAGCTACGAGTTCGACCGCGAACCCGACCGCGACTGCGCGGACGACCGGCCCGGCGTTCGGGTCGCCCTGCGCTGGACGGCGGAGGGCACCGGCGGCGGCGAGGTGACGATCGACTTCGCCCGCGACGAACGGCTGCCCGAACCGCCCGTCCGGACGGCCGTCCCGCGCGGCGACGGCACCGGCGCCACCGCGGTGCGCACCGCGAGCCGGGAACTCTCGCTCGCCTGGAAGCTGCTCTGGCTGCACGCCGACGGCGAACGCGCCCGCGCCAAGGACCTCTACGACGCCGTCCTGCTCGCCGAACTCTGCGCCGACACCCTCGCCCCGGCCCTGCTGCGCCGCGTCCTGGCCCGCGAACCCGGCCACCCCGGCACCCTCCGCCCGGACGACCTGACCGTCCCGCCCGCCGACTGGGAGGCCCTGCGCGCCGCGCACCCCGGCCTCCGGGGCGGCGCCGACGCCTGGCTGGCCCGGCTGCGCACCGCGCTCGCGCCCCTGACCCGGGCCGACTGATCCGGGCCGACTGACCCGGGCCGACTGACCCGCCGTCAACCCCGGCGGGGAAAAGGGGGAGCGCGCGGCCCGGCCCCGGCGTTACGTTGACCGGATGCGCCTGACGAAGCACGCCCACGCCTGTGTCCGGATCGACTCCTCCGACGGCGGGAGGTCCGTCCTGATCGACCCCGGCTGCTGGACGGAACCGCAGGCGTTCGCGGGCGTCCGGGCGGTGCTCTACACGCACGCGCACGCCGACCACATCGACGAGGACCTGCTGCTCGCCGCCCGCGCCGCCGACCCGGAGCTGGCGGTGTACACCCACCCGGAGCTCGCGGCCGAGATCGCCGCGCTCCCCGGCCTCACCGGGCCCGCGCCGGTCGCCGTCCGGGCGGGGGAGGAGTTCACGGCCGGCGGCTTCGGGGTCCGCGCGGTCGGCGGGCGGCACGCCGAGACCATCGACGGGTACCCGGACTGCGCGAACCTCGGCTACCTGATCGAGGGCGTCTACCACCCGGGCGACGCCCTGCACGTCCCGCACGGCCCGGACGAGCGGGTGCGGACCCTGCTGCTGCCCGCCGGCGGCCCCTGGCAGAGCCTGCGGCAGGCGATCGAGATGGTGCGCGCCATCGAGCCGGAGCACACCTTCCCGATCCACGACGCCCACCTGAGCGAGGCCGGCAACGAGAACTTCGACGGCTGGATCGACCGGGCCACCGACACCCGCTACGCCCGCCTCGCCCCCGGCGAGTCCGCCCCGCTGGGCTGACACCGGGCCGGCGGTCCGCCGGTGCGCACCGGCGGGCCGCTCGCGGTCACTGGCCCATCACGTACCGGACGGTCGGGCCGGTGGTCCAGCCGCCGTCCACCGCCAGTTCGGCGCCGGTGACGTAGGAGGCCGCGTCGGACAGCAGGAAGACGGTGGCCGCGGCGATCTCGGGCGCCTCGCCGACCCGGCCCATCGGGGTGTTGGGGTAGTTGCCCTCGCCGCGCCGGATGCCGGTGGAGGCCGTCATCGGCGTGTAGGTCATGCCCGGGTGGACGGAGTTCACCCGGATCCGGTCCGTGCCCAGCTCCACCGCGCCGATCTTGGTCAGGCCGCGCACGCCCCACTTGGAGGCGCCGTAGCCGGCGGTCAGCGCCAGGCCCATCAGGCCGGCCGCCGAGGAGATGTTCACCACCGAGCCGCCGCCCGCCGCCCGCAGCGCCGGGACGACCGTCTTCATGCCGATGAACACACCGGTCAGGTTGATGTCCAGCACCTTGCGGAAGTGCTCCACCGACTCGTCCACCAGGAAGCTCCCGGTGGAGATGCCCGCGTTGTTCACCAGCCCGTGCACCGCGCCGAACTCGGCCTGCGCGTACGCCACCACGTCCGCCCAGTCCTGCTCCGAGCCGACGTCGTGGTGGCGGTAGCGGGCCCGCTCGCCCAGCTCGGCGGCGGTGGCCCCGCCCTCCGCGTCCAGGACGTCGGTGATCAGCACGTTCGCCCCCGCCGCGACCGCCTGTCGGGCGGTCTCCGCGCCCAGGCCCCGGGCCCCGCCGGTGATGATGACGGTCTTGCCGGTCAGCTCGCTCATGACTTGCTCCTCGGTGCTCGGCGCCTCGTGGGCGCCCCTGGTTCCTTGCTGTGCTGCTCCGCGGTCGCCGCCGCGCCGCGGGATCCCCGGGCGGGCCGGCGGGCCGCTCAGGGCACCGGCGCGGTCAGCAGACCGGTGCAGACGGAGACGAGGTCGGCGAGGTACGCGCCGTCCCCGCTCAGGGTGGGCTCGCCCTCGGCGATCTGCCGGGCGCGCTCGGCGAGCGCGGCCCCGATCAGGGTCAGCGCCAGGTCGATCCGCTCCAGCCGGACGGCCTCGGGGGCCAGCGGCACCAGCGGCGCCTCCAGTTCCAGGATCAGCCGCCAGTACAGGGTGCCCGCGAGGCCGGCGTGCGGACGCCGCTCCCGGATGCCGCTGCGGTGGCTGACCTGGGTGGAGATCCGCAGGCAGTCCCGGCCGCGCTCGGTGCGCAGCTCGGTGGCCTCGGCGTCGACCAGCGCCCCGAGCAGCTCGCCCAGCGGGCGCCCCTCGGGCCGCGGCAGCCGCTCGGCCAGCGCCCGCTCGGTGCGCTGCTGGCGCTCGGCCATCACCGCGTCCAACAGGCCCTCGCGCGAACCGAAGTGGTACTGCACCGCGGACGGGTTCGCCTGCCCGGCCTGCCGCACCACCTCGCGCAGCTGCGCACCGTGCACGCCCTGCGCCGCGAACAGGCGCTCGGCGGACCGGATCAGCAGCGACCTGGTGGAACCGCCGCCCGGCTCCCCGCTCGCGGGGGTGCTCCCGGCACCCGTCGACTTCCTCACCATGCCCCCACATTAATACTCACCATTATTAATGTCGAACATTACGCCGATCGGCGTCCTCCGCCCCCCGTCCGTGTGTCGCCTGGGAACTCGCTGGGAGCCCCGGCGCGCGGCACGAGGAATCTCCAAGCCGCACTTGCTAGCTTCGTGACGCATGATCGACTCGTCCCACCTGGCAGCCCGGTCACGCTCCCTGGTGCTCAACCTGCTGTCCCGGCTCAGACTCCGACACCTCGCCTGGCCGGTCTTCGCCCTGGCGTTCTGGCGCTACCTCGCGGTCTACGGCCTCCCGTACGCCAACGACGTGGTCTTCCTGTGGCTGATCGCCGCCCTGGTCGCGGCCTCCGTGCACAGCGGCGGCCGCAAGGGCTGGCTGTACGTCCTGCGCGACTGGGTCCCGGTGATGGGCGTGGTCTGGGTGTACTCCCTGCTCCGCGGCTACGGGGCGCACACGCCGTGGCGCCCGCACTACGCCCCGCAGATCGCCTTCGACGAGGTGCTCGGCTTCGGCGAGACCTGGACCGTCCGCCTGCAGGACTGGCTGTACCACCCCGGCCACCCGCAGTGGTACGACTACGCCGCCGTCACCGTCTACATGTCGCACTTCTTCGCGGTCTTCGTGATCCTCGCCGTGCTCTGGAAGCGCAACCACGCCCGGTTCCGGCACTTCCTCGGCTGCTACCTGGCGATCACCGCCATCGGCTTCGTCACCTACGTGCTCTACCCGGCCGTCCCGCCGTGGCTGGCCGGGCTGGAGCACCACCTGCCGGCCGTCAACCGGATCGTGGCCACCGTCCTCGACAACAGCGGCCTCCACCGGGCCGGCACCATCTTCGAGAACGGCAGCAAGTTCGCCAACGACGTCGCCGCGATGCCCTCGCTGCACGCCGCCTACCCGATGATGATCGCCCTGGTGTTCTGGCCGAAGGCCGGCCGCACCCTGCGCGTGCTGCTCGCCGCGTACCCCCTGGCGATGGCCTTCACGCTGGTCTACGGCGCCGAGCACTTCATCATCGACATCCTGGTCGGCTGGGCCTACGCCTGGGCGATGGTCGCCCTGGTCAACCGGTTCGTCGCCCGCCGCGCCGCGGCCCGGGAGGCGAAGGCGGCGGCCGCCGCCCCCGCCGTCGAACCGACCGTCCCGGTCGGCTGACGAGGGACGTCCCCCCACTCCGTGGGCCCCGGCCCCGGCC
>NZ_JBHUWH010000518.1:0-5231 GCF_042670125.1 Kitasatospora sp. NPDC057198
CCTCCGCTCTGTGGGTGGCGGTGTTCAACCTGGCGATCGGCCTCGGCGCGCTGGTCGGCGGCGTCGTCGTCGACGCGCTCGGCGTGCGGGGCGTCCTGTGGCTCGGCGGCGCCTGCGCCCTGGCGGCCGCCCTGGCGATCCGGAGCGCCCGCTCCGACGAGAGCCTGCGCTGAGCGGACCGGGCCCGCGCGACGACGCGTCGCCGCGCGGGCACGGTCCAGTAACTGGCCTGAAGCGAGACCGTCCGCACGGGGGCGGCGGGGTGGTGGCCGCCCGCTGCGGCCCACCCGGGCCCGGTGCTGACCGTCTTTCAGCGACCAGCAGGGCCGGGAGCGGGCGGAGCGGGGGTGTCAGGTGTCGGAGTCGGCCCGGGGCGGCCAGGGCTGGTAGTCGAACCAGTCGAAGGCGACGGTGCCCTCGGTGGCGTACATGCCGATGACGCGTCCGGTGAAGCCGGCGGCGACCTCGGTGGAGAGGTAGCGGCCGTCCAGTTCGGCGAGCGGCCGGGCGCCCGGGGTGTCGGGGTCGTCGAGCCAGTAGGCGAGGGTGTCGGGGCCGAAGGGTTCGGTGCCGGCGAGTTCGGGGGAGGCGGGCACCAGGTCGGTGGTGCGGACGGTGAGGGTGAGGGTGAGCGGGCCGGGCGGCACCGGGCGGGTGGCCAGGACCTGGCGCAGCGGGCCGATCCGGGCGACGACCCGGACTTCTCCGGCGCCGGCCTCCAGGTCGTAGTGGTGGGCCTCGTCCAGGCGCACGCTCAGGCCGCCCCGGCCGGTGCCGGGGTCGAGGCGGGTGGCGGCGCGGCAGTCGTGGTGCTGCTGGCGGCGGCCGACGAAGGTGTGGCCGGGCCGGTCGAGGGTAGGGCCGGTGGCGGTGAGGGTGAGCCGGCCGGGGGGTTCGGTCAGCGACCAGGAGCCGGCGGGGCGGGCGTGCGGGGAGATCCAGTGCGGGGCGAGCGCGGGGGCGTCGAAGTCGTCGCGGACGGGCGGGGCGGGCAGCGGGTGCCAGGTGCCGCCGGGGGCGGGGTGCTGTTCGGCCACCGGCGCGACGACGGGCCAGCCGTCCTCGTCCCAGGTCACGGGGGTGAGGAAGGTCTCCCGGCCGAGGACGTGGTAGTTGGGGGAGAAGCCGCGGGGCCGGGTGCCGAGCAGCACCATCCACCAGCTGCCGTCGGGCGCGGTGACCAGGTCGCCGTGGCCGGTGCTCTGGACCGGCCGGTCGGTGCCGCTCGCGGAGAGCACGGGGTTGTGCGGGGCGCCCTCCCAGGGGCCGCGCGGGGTGCGGGCGCGGGCGACGGAGACGGCGTGGCCGCGTTCGGTGCCGCCCTCGGCGATCAGCAGGTACCACCAGTCGCCGATCCGGTAGAGGTGCGGGGCCTCGGGCCACTTGAGGCCGGTGCCGGACCAGGTGGGGAAGGGCCCTTCCAGTACCCGGCCGGTGGCCGGGTCGATCCGGCTGAGGTGGATGCCGGGGGCGGTGGAGGCGGCCCAGCAGGTGCCGTCCTCCTCCCAGGCCAGGTCCGGGTCGATGCCGGGCAGGTCGATCCGGACCGGGTCCGTCCAGGGGCCCTCGGGCCGTTCCGCGCTGACGACGAAGTTGCCGCCGGAGGTGACGTTGGTGCAGATCACCCAGAACCGGCCGCCGTGGTGGCGGAGGGTCGGCGCGTACAGGCCGCGGGAGGCGGTGCTGCCGGGCAGCGGCAGCGGCAGCTGCCCGGGGCGGTCGAGCACGTTGCCGAGCTGCCGCCAGTGCACCAGGTCCCGGCTGTGGAAGAGCGGCAGCCCGGGGACGTACTCGAAGCTGGAGCACACCAGGTAGTAGTCGTCACCGACCCGGCAGACGCTGGGGTCCGGGTGGAACCCGGGGATCACGGGGTTGTGGTACGTCCGCACGGGGCGGTCCTTTCGAGGTGCTGCGTGCGGCCGGTCAGCCGAGGGCGATCGCCGTCCAGGAGACCGGGGGCAGTTCGATGCTGAGCACGCCGTCGGCGAGGACGGCGCTGGTGTTCGCGGCCGGGACGACCCGGTGCTGGTCGGCGAGGGTGTTCTTGGCGTACGGGTCGGCGTCGGCGAGGGTGAGCGCCTCGAGGACGCGGGCCGCGGCGGGGCCGAGGTCGCGGACGTCGACGGTGACCAGGGCCGGTTCGGAGAGGTCGCGGTTGACCAGGAAGACCGCGGCCCGGTCGTCGTCGACGGTGGCGACGGCGTCGACCAGGGACGCCTCGCCGTGCCGGGCGGTCAGGTAGGTGGGCGCGTCGACGGCCGGCCGGAGCACCTCGCCGGAGGCGAGCCGGCTGGTGATCGAGAACGGGTGGAAGGTGGTCTGCCGCCAGGCCGGGCCGCCGGGCTCGGTCATGATCGGCGCGATCACGTTGACCAGCTGGGCCAGCGAGGCGGAGGTGACCCGGTCGCTGCGCTTGAGCAGCGTCATCAGCAGGTTGCCGACGACGACGGCGTCGGCCACCGTGTAGACGTCCTCCAACTGCCGCGGGGCGTACCGCCATTCGTCGTTGACCTCGTCGGACGCCTTGTGCTCCTCGAGGTACCAGACGTTCCACTCGTCGAAGGAGATGTTCATCCGCTTCTTCGACTGCCGCTTGTGCCCGACGTGGTCGGCGGTGGCCAGCACGGTGTCGATGAAGAACTCCATGTCGACCGAGGAGGCCAGGAAGGAGCCGAGGTCGCCGTCGTGCACCTGGTAGTAGGCGTGGCAGGAGACGTAGTCGACGTAGTCGTAGCTGTGCTCGAGGACGGTGCGCTCCCAGTCGCCGAAGGTCGGCATGCCGGAGCCGGAGGAGCCGCAGACGACGAGTTCGAGGTCCTTGTCGGCGGCCTTCATGGCGGCGGCGGTGCGGGCGGCGATCTTGCCGTAGTCGTCCGCCGTCATGAAGCCGGTCTGCCAGGGGCCGTCCATCTCGTTGCCCAGGCACCACATCCGCACGTCGTGCGGCTCCGGCGTGCCGTTGGCGATGCGCAGGTCGGAGAGCGCGGTGCCGGACGGGTGGTTGGCGTACTCGAGCAGGTCCAGGGCGGGCAGGATGCCGCGGGTGGCGACGTTGACCGCCAGCATCAGTTCGGAGCCGGTGAGCTGGAGCCACCTGGCGAACTCGTCGAGGCCGACCTGGTTGGACTCCAGCGAGTGCCAGGACAGGTCGCGCCGCACCGGGCGCCGCTCGCGCGGGCCGATGGAGTCCTCCCAGCGGAAACCGGAGACGAAGTTCCCGCCGGGGTAGCGGACGGTCGTGGACCCGAGCTCCCGCACCAGCTCGACCACGTCCATCCGGAAGCCGTCCCCGTTCGCGGTCGGGTGGTCCGGCTCGTAGATGCCGGTGTACACGCAGCGGCCGAGGTGCTCGACGGACGAGCCGAAGGTGCGGCGCCGGACGGGGCCGACGACGGCCTTCCGGTCGAGTGCGACGTGGGCGCGGGGCAAGGCGGGTCCTTTCAGCGGGTCGGTGCGGTGCGGGCCGGGGCCGGGCGCCCGGGGCGGGCGCTGGGGCCCGGTGCTCAGCCCTTCACGGCGCCGGTGAGGCCGCCGACGATCCTCTTCTGGAAGGCGGCGAAGAAGGCCATCGCGGGCAGCATGGCGAGCGAGGTGAAGGCGAGCACCTTCGCGGTGTCCACGGAGTACTGCGAGGAGAACACCTGGACGCCGAGCGGCAGGGTGAAGTTCGCCTGCGAGTTCAGGACGTACAGCGGCAGCACGTAGTTGTTCCAGCTGCCGATGAACCCGAGGATGCCGACCGTCACCACGCCGGGGAGCGACAGCGGGACGACCATCCGGAAGAAGAAGCCGAGCCGGCCGGTGCCGTCGATCGCGGCGGCCTCCTCGATCTCCTTCGGGATGGCGCGCAGGAACGGCACCAGGATGATCACGGTGGTGGGCAGGCCGAAGGCGATCTGCGGGACGATCACGCCCAGCAGGTTGTCGACCAGGCCGAGGTCCTTGACCACGATGTACAGCGGGGTGATCGCGATGACCATCGGGAACATCAGGCCGGCCGCGAACAGCGAGTACATCGCCCCCTTGAGCTTGAAGTCGTAGCGGGCCAGCACGAAGCTCACCATCAGGCCGAGGACCACGGTGCCGACGGTGCTGGCGAGCGCCACCACCAGGGAGTTGGCGAACTCGCCCCAGAACGTCACCGACTTCAGGACGTTCAGGTAGTTGCTCACCACCCAGGGCTCGGGCAGGCCGGCCGGGCTGGTGCTGATCTGCGAGTTGGTGCGGAAGCCGCCGAGCACGATGTAGAGCACGGGGGCGACGCAGACGCCGATGAACAGCAGGGCGACGAAGTAGGTGAAGGGGTTGCCCCACTTCTGCGGCCGGTCGGCCGTCCGGGCGCTCATCAGGAGGCTCCTTCGGTGATGGCACCCTGCAGGTCGCGGCGGAGCAGGAAGCGCTGGTAGAGCAGGGCGACGACGAGCGAGATCAGGAACATCACGACCGCGATCGCGCTCCCGTAGCCGTAGTTGCCCGCGTTGCGGCCCTGGCCGACCATGTAGATCGCCATGGTCGAGGTGCCCGCGGTGCCCGCCACGTACGGGCCCCAGATGATGTAGACGAGGTCGAACAGCTGCAGCGAGCCGATGATCGACAGGAACGCCCAGATCCGGATGGTCGGCCCGAGCAGCGGCAGCGTGATGCGCCGCTGGATCTGCCAGTACGAGGCGCCGTCGATCTGGGCGGCCTCGGACAGCTCCTCGGGGATCGACTGCAGGCCCGCGAGCATCAGGATCACCGCGAAGCCGATGTACTTCCAGGAGATGATGCCCAGCAGCGTCCAGATCGCCAGGTCCGGGTCGGCCAGCCAGTCGGCCTGCAGGAAGCCCAGGCCGACGTGCCGCAGCAGGTCGTTGAGGGCGCCGTTGCTCTGGAGCATCAGGCTCCAGCCGGTGCCGACGATGACCTCGGAGACCACGTACGGCAGGAAGATCAGCACGCGGATCACCGAGCGGCCGCGGATCCGCTGGTTGAGCAGCAGCGCGAGGCCGACCGCCAGCGGGCCCTGGACGACCAGCGAGAGCACCAGGATCACCCCGGTGTGCCACAGCACCTGCTGGAACGCCGGGTCGGTGAGGATCAGCTTGTAGTTGTTCAGGCCGACCCAGTCGGTGGGCGGCCCGTAGCCGTGCCACCGGTAGAAGCCGTAGAACGCGGCCAGTGCCACCGGGAAGATCACGAAGGCCAGGAAGACCAGGATCGCCGGGCCGGACAGGACCGCGATCTCGAAC
>NZ_JBHUWH010000519.1:0-5227 GCF_042670125.1 Kitasatospora sp. NPDC057198
ACCCCGGAAGGAGTGGCGCCCCGCGGGACACGAGCCGGGTCACGCCTTGCGGCGCCGACCGCCCTTCGCCGCCTTGGCGGCCTTGCGGCGCTCGGCCCGGGTCAGGCCGTCGCCCTCGGAGGCCGGGCCGTCCTCGTCCTCGAAGTCGCCCTCGACCACGCCGCCGCCGACCTCGTCGGACGGGGCGATGTAGTGGAGCTTCTTGCGCTCGGGGGCCTCCAGGCCCTTGGCGCGGATCTCCGGGCGGGCGGCCGGGACGGCGGCGTCCTTCTCCAGCTTGTCGAGCAGCACCTGCTCGTCGTCCGGCACCGGCACCTCCTCGACCTGCTGCTCGACCTGGACCTCCAGGTTGAACAGGTAGCCGACGGACTCCTCCTTGATGCCCTCCATCATCGCGGAGAACAGGTCGAAGCCCTCGCGCTGGTACTCGACCAGCGGGTCGCGCTGGGCGTAGGCGCGCAGCGCGATGCCCTCCTGGAGGTAGTCCATCTCGTAGAGGTGCTCGCGCCAGCGGCGGTCCAGCACCGACAGGACGACCCGGCGCTCCAGCTCGCGCATGATCTGCTCGCCGAGCTGGTCCTCGCGGCGGCCGTAGGCGGCGGCGATGTCCTCCTGGATGGCCTTGGTGAGGAACTCGGAGGTCAGGCCGCCGCTCTCCGCGGCCTCCTCCTCCAGCTCGTCCAGGTCCAGCGAGACGGGGTAGAGCTGCTTGAGCGCGGTCCACAGCTTGTCGAGGTCCCAGTCGTCCTCGAAGCCCTCGCCGGTGGCGGCGTTGACGTACGCGGCGACGGTGTCGTCCATGAAGTGGCCGACCTGCTCCTGCAGGTCCTCGCCCTCCAGGACGCGGCGGCGCTCGCCGTAGATGACCTCGCGCTGGCGGTTGAGGACCTCGTCGTACTTGAGGACGTTCTTGCGGATCTCGAAGTTCTGCTGCTCGACCTGGGTCTGCGCGGAGGCGATGGCGCGGGTGACCATCTTCGACTCGATCGGCACGTCCTCCGGGACGTTCGCCATCGACAGCACGCGCTCGACCATGCCGGCCTTGAACAGGCGCATCAGGTCGTCGCCCAGCGACAGGTAGAACCGGGACTCGCCCGGGTCGCCCTGGCGGCCGGAGCGGCCGCGCAGCTGGTTGTCGATCCGGCGGGACTCGTGCCGCTCGGTGCCCAGGACGTACAGGCCGCCGATCTCCTGCACCTCCTCCTGCTCCGCCTTGACCGCGAGCTTGGCCTTCTCCAGCGCCGCCGGGAAGTTGGCCTCGTACTCCTCCGGGGTGTCCTCGGGGGTGATGCCGCGCTGGGCGAGCTCGGCAGCGGCCAGGTGCTCGGAGTTGCCGCCGAGCATGATGTCGGTGCCGCGGCCGGCCATGTTGGTGGCGACGGTGACGGCGCCCTTGCGGCCGGCCTGCGCGACGATCTGCGCCTCGCGCTCGTGGTGCTTGGCGTTCAGCACCTCGTGCGGGATGCCGCGCTTGCGCAGCTCCTGCGACAGGTACTCGGACTTCTCGACCGAGACGGTGCCGACCAGGACCGGCTGGCCGTCCTCGTGGCGCTTGGCGATGTCCTCGACCACGGCGGCGAACTTGGCCGGCTCCGACTTGTAGATCAGGTCGGGCTGGTCGATCCGCTTGGGGGTCTTGTTGGTCGGGATCGGGACGACGCCGAGCTTGTAGATCTGGTGGAACTCGGCCGCCTCGGTGGTGCCGGTACCGGTCATGCCGGACAGCTTGTCGTACAGGCGGAAGAAGTTCTGCAGGGTGATGGTGGCCAGCGTCTGGTTCTCGTTCTGGACCTCGACGCCTTCCTTGGCCTCGATCGCCTGGTGCATGCCCTCGTTGTAGCGGCGGCCGGCCAGGATGCGGCCGGTGTGCTCGTCGACGATCATGACCTCGCCGTTGATGACGACGTAGTCCTTGTCGACCTTGTAGAGCTCCTTGGCCTTGATGGCGTTGTTCAGGAAGCCGACCAGCGGGGTGTTCACCGACTCGTAGAGGTTGTCGATGCCCAGGTAGTCCTCGACCCGGGAGACGCCCTCCTCCAGGATGCCGACGGTGCGCTTCTTCTCGTCGACCTCGTAGTCGCGCTCGATCTTGAGGCGCTGCACCAGCTTGGCGAAGTCGTTGTACCACTTGGTGGCCTGGTCGGCCGGGCCGGAGATGATCAGCGGGGTGCGGGCCTCGTCGATCAGGATCGAGTCGACCTCGTCGACGATCGCGAAGTTGTGGCCGCGCTGCACCAGTTCGTCCTGCGACCACGCCATGTTGTCGCGCAGGTAGTCGAAGCCGAACTCGTTGTTGGTGCCGTACGTGATGTCCATCCCGTACTGGCGCTTGCGCTCGGCCGGCGACATGTTCGCCAGGATCACGCCGACCTCCAGGCCCAGGAAGCGGTGCACCCGGCCCATCCACTCCGAGTCGCGCTCGGCGAGGTAGTCGTTGACGGTGATCAGGTGGACGCCCTTGCCGGTCAGCGCGTTCAGGTACGCGGGCAGGGTGCCGACCAGGGTCTTGCCCTCGCCGGTGCGCATCTCCGCGACGTGCCCGTAGTGCAGGGCGGCGCCGCCCATGATCTGCACGTCGTAGTGGCGCTGTCCCAGGACGCGCTTGGCGGCCTCGCGGACGGTGGCGAACGCCTCGGGAAGGATGTCGTCGAGGCTCTCGCCGTCGGCCAGGCGGGACTTGTACTCGTCGGTCAGCGCGCGCAGCTCTTCGTCGGTGAGGTTGACGAAGTCCTCTTCGATCGAGTTGACCTGGGCGGCAATCCGCTGCAGCTTGCGGAGGATCTTGCCCTCGCCTGCGCGCAGGATCTTGTCGAAGACGGACACGTGAGCGGGCTCCTTGCCTCATTCGGCTCTGGATGACTGCCGGTGGGGAGTTCACCCCACCGTACGGGCCATCGTATGCGAGGAGCCCGAGCGGCCGGGAGGTCCGTCAGCACGCTATTCCTGTGTCACCCCTGGGAGCACATCGTCCGATGCCGGGTCCAAACGGTCAAAGCGGTTGGCCGGCTCCTGGTTGTCAGTGGTCTCGCCTAGCCTCGCCCCATGGCCCAGACTCCTGCCGAGATCCCCGCTGCGGCCCCCGCCGCGCTGCCCGCCCCCGCCGTACGGCTCAGCGCGGACCAAGCCCGCCGGATCGCCCTGCGCGCCCAGGGCCTGGTCGGCCCGCCCGACCGCCGGGCCGGCGCCGGGGGCGTGCTGCGGCGGCTCGGCGCCGTCCAGTTGGACACCATCTCGGTGCTGGCCCGCTCGCACGAGCTGGTGCCGTACGCCCGGCTCGGCGCGGTCGGCCGCCGCCCGGTCGAGCAGGCGTACTGGGGCCGGGGCACCGCCTTCGAGTACTGGTCGCACGCGGCCTGCGTGCTGCCGATCGAGCAGTGGCCGCTGTTCGCCTTCCGCCGCCGCGCCTACCGGAGCAAGGGCCACGTCTGGGGCCACCCGGTCTCCCCCGCCGCCTACGCCGGGGTGGTCGACAGGCTGCGCGCCGAGGGCCCGCTGACCTCCACCGGGCTGGGCGGCGCCAAGCGGACGTCCGAGTGGTGGGACTGGTCCGACACCAAGATCGCCGTCGAGCGGGCGCTCGCCTTCGGCGACGTGGTGGTCACCGAGCGGCGCGGCTGGAAGCGGGTCTACGACCTGGCCGAGCGGGCCGTCCCCGCCGAGTTGTTCGAGCAGGACCTCACCGACGCCGAGTGCCTGGTGCGGCTGGTGGCCCTGGCCGGGGCCGCGCTCGGCGTGGCCACCCGGGCCGACCTGCTGGACTACCACCGCCTCAAGAGCGCCCAACTGGACGCCGTGCTCCCGGAGTCGGGCCTGGTCCCGGTCGAGGTGGAGGGCTGGGGCGCCCCGGCCTGGGCCGACCCGGCGGCGCTGGCCGCGGCGGACGCGGCGGGCGGCGGCGCGGGCCGCGGCCGCCACCGCACCACGCTGCTCTCCCCGTTCGACTCGCTGATCTGGGACCGGCCGCGCACCGAGCGGATCTTCGGCATGTCCCACCGCCTGGAGGCGTACACGCCCCGGCACAAGCGGGTGCACGGCTACTTCGCGATGCCGCTGCTGACCGCCGGCCGGCTGGTCGGCCGGGTCGACCCGGCGCGCGCGGGCGGTGTCCTGGTGGCCCGTCAAGTCTCGCTGGAGGCACCGAAGTTCGTCCCCGCGCTGGCCGAGGCGCTGCGCGAGGCGGCCGCCTGGACGGGCTGCTCGGGCGTCCGGGTGGAGCGGCTGGAGGACGAGTCGCTGCGGCCGGAGCTGGAGCGGCTGCTGGGCTGATCCGCCCGGTGGCCGACCCGGTGGCCGCTCCCGGCGGCCCCTCCCGGTCGGCGGCCGGTCGGCGGCCGACCGGCGCCCAGCCGGTGCTCAGCCTATTTCGAGGATCTTCTCACGCATCGCGTACACCACCGCCTCCATCCTGGAGTGCAGTTGGAGCTTCTCCAGGATGTTGCGCACGTGGTTCTTCACGGTGTTCTCGCTGATGAACAGCTCCTTGGCGATCTCCCGGTTGTTCATCCCGGTGGCCACCAGCTTGAGCACCTCCAGCTCCCGGTCGGTCAGCCGGGGCGCGGGCAGCAGCTCCCGGTCGTCCGAGCGGCGCTGGATCATCGACTTGAACTCGGTCAGCAGCTTGGCCGCCATCGACGGGCTGATCTGCGACTGGCCGTCGGCCACCGCCCGGATCGCGGTGGCCACCTCGTCGGTGGAGATCTCCTTCAGCAGGTAGCCGGTGGCCCCCGCCTTGATCGCCTCGTAGAGGTCGGCCTCCTCGTCGCTGATCGTCAGCATGATGATCTTGGCGCTGGGCACCACGTCCTTGATCGCGGTGCACGCCTCGATCCCGCTGCGCCGGGGCATCCGGACGTCCATCAGGATGATGTCCGGCAGCAGGTCGGCGGCCTTCAGCACGGCCTCCGCGCCGTCGCCGGCCTCGCCGATCACCCGGATGTCCGGCTCCTCGGCCAGCACGATCTCCAGGCCCCGGCGGAACAGCGCGTGGTCGTCCACCACCAGCACCCGGATCGGCTCCGCGCGGTGCGGCGGAAAGCCGGTGCTCCCCGGCCCCTGGCCCTCGCGCGAAAGCTCCCCCATCCGCCCCTCCCCCGCCCGTCAGGTCATGTTCGACGCCGCCCATCATTCCACGGCCCGGCCCCGCCGCGGTCACCCTGCGGCGCCGAACCGCCCGGCTGGGTGACCCCGGGCGCACCGGTGGCCCGGCAGCCGCACCGGCCGCCGGGCC
>NZ_JBHUWH010000520.1:0-5198 GCF_042670125.1 Kitasatospora sp. NPDC057198
GGGCGGGGTTACTCGTCGATCGTGGGGTACTGGCGGGTGGGCTCGACCCGGGGGCGGGCGGTCTTGTTCTCGGTGTCCACCGGGCGGGGGCCGGCGGCCGGGTCGACCGGGACGCGGGCGGCGGGCGGGGTGACGGCGGGGGCGGCCGGGGTGGCGCCGCCGCCGGTGACGCCCTGGAAGGCGCCGCCGAGGCCCTTGAGCGCGTCGCCGACCTCGCTGGGGATGATCCACAGCTTGTTGGCGTCGCCCTTGGCGAGCTCGGGCAGCGTCTGCAGGTACTGGTAGGCGAGCAGCTTCTGGTCGGCGTCGCCCTCGTGGATGGCCTCGAAGACGGTGCGGATCGCGGCGGCCTCGCCGTCGGCCTTCAGGACAGCGGCCTGCGCCTCGCCCTCGGCCTGGAGCACGGCGGCCTGCTTCTCGCCCTCGGCGCGCAGGATCTGGGCCTGCCGGGCGCCCTCGGCGGTGAGGATCGCGGCGCGCTTGTCGCGGTCGGCGCGCATCTGCTTCTCCATCGAGTCCTGGATGGAGGTCGGCGGCTCGATCGCCTTCAGCTCGACCCGGTTGACCCGGATGCCCCAGCGGCCGGTGGCCTCGTCCAGGACGCCGCGCAGGCCGGCGTTGATAACCTCGCGGGAGGTCAGGGTGGACTCGAGGTCCATCGAGCCGATGATGTTGCGCAGGGTGGTGACGGTGAGCTGCTCGATGGCCTGGATGTAGCTGGCCACCTCGTAGGTCGCGGCCCGCGGGTCGGTCACCTGGTAGTAGATGACGGTGTCGATGTTGACGACCAGGTTGTCCGAGGTGATCACGGGCTGCGGCGGGAACGGGACGACCTGCTCGCGCAGGTCGATCCGGTTGCGGATGGTGTCGATGAACGGCACGACGATGTTCAGGCCGGCGCTCAGGGTGCGGGTGTAGCGGCCGAAGCGCTCCACGATGGCCGCGCTGGCCTGCGGGATCACCTGGATCGTCTTGATCAGGGCGATGAAGGCCACCACTACCAGGACGATCAAGACGATGAGGACGGGTTCCAACGCTTCTCCCCTAGACGACCAGGGCGGTCGCGCCCTGGATTTCGACGACGTCGACCTGCTGCCCCGGCTCGAACACCGAACCCGGGTGGAGCGCGCGGGCCGACCAGATCTCGCCGTTCAGCTTGATCCGTCCGCCCTCTCCCCCGTCGACTGTTTCCTGTACCACCGCGGTGGCGCCGGTCAGCGCCTCCACGCCCGTGCGGTACCCCGGGCCCTTCTTCAACTGGCGGTAGGCGATCGGGCGGACGAACACCAGCAGCGCCGCGGACACCCCGACGAACACCAGGAACTGCGGGACCGTGCCGCCGCCCAGACCGGCCGTCAGCGCGGCGGCGCCGGCGCCGATCGCGAACATGGCGAACTCGGGCATCGCGGTGACCAGCAGCGGTATGCCCAGCGCGACGGCGATCAGCAGCCACCAGATCCAGCTGTCCACGGGCTCCATCCTAGGGAAGTCGGTGTTCTCCCCGCGTAGCTTCCCGCAGGTGGGGCGGCGGAAACCGGCCGTGCGTGCGACCGGTTCCCGCCGTTCGCCGCGGGGACGCGATTCAGCCGAGCGGGAGGCCCTGCGCGGTCCACCGGTCGCCGCGCCGCTCCAGGGTCAGCGGCAGGCCGAAGCAGTGCGAGAGGTTGCGGGCGGTGAGGGTGGTCTCGATCGGACCGGCCGTCATCACCTTGCCCTGGCGGATCATCAGCACGTGGGTCATGCCGGGGACGATCTCCTCCACGTGGTGGGTGACCATCACCATGGACGGCGCGTACTCGTCCCCGGCGAGCGCGGCGAGGCGGCGGATCAGGTCCTCGCGGCCGCCGAGGTCGAGGCCCGCGGCGGGCTCGTCGAGCAGCAGCAGCTCGGGGTCGGTCATCAGGGCGCGGGCGATCAGGGTGCGCTTGCGCTCGCCCTCGGAGAGGGTGCCGAACTTGCGGCCGGTGAAGCCGGCCATGCCGAGCCGGTCGAGCAGCAGCAGGGCGCGGGACTCGTCGGAGTCCTCGTAGGTCTCCTTGCCGTGCACGGTCTGCCCGTAGGCGGCGGTGAGGACGGTCTCCAGCACGGTCTGGCCGGCCGGCAGCTTCTCGTACATCGCGGCGCTGGCCAGGCCGATCCGGGCGCGCTGCTCGAAGACGTCGACCTGGTCGAGCTTCTCGCCGAGCACCACGGCCTCGCCGGAGCTCGGGAAGAGGTACGCGCCGGCGATCTGGAGCAGCGTGGTCTTGCCCGCGCCGTTCGGCCCGAGCACCACCCAGCGCTCGCCCTCCTTGACCGTCCAGGACACGTGATCGACGAGCGCGCGCCCCTCCCGGACCACGGAAACGTCCACCAGCTCCAGCACGTCGCTCATGCCTACGCCTTCCCCAAATGCAAGAATCCGGCCGTCCCTGGACCTGGGCGTTCGGTCCTCGGGGGTGCGGTCCACCATGTGTCAGGGCAAACCTACGCCACCCGCCCGGCGCGCTTGTCCGTAGGCTGGTCCGATGCTCGTCACTCCTGCCGACAATCCGTACCAAGAGCCCCGTTCGGGGCGGCTCGCCGCCTGGGGCAACGCGCTGCTGGCCGGGGCGGCGTCCCCCGACGACGCGGCCGCCGCCGTCCAGGGCACCGACGACGCCCACCGGGTGACCGGCCTGCCCGGCGAGGCACCCGACTCGCTGCACGGCCTCACCTGGGCGCTGGGGCGGCTGCGCTCGCTGGGCGCGAAGGGCCTGCGCCTGGCCCTCCCGGTGGCCGGGCACCCGCTGGGGCTGACCGGGCCGCCGTCCTTCAACTCGCTGGCGATGGGCGCCGGCGAGGCCGTCCTGGCGGTCGGCGTCCCGTACGGGCTGGTGCCGGAGGTCGAGGTGTACGGGCCGGAGGGCGACCGGGGCGTGCGGGTGCTGTGGCAGTGCCTGCCGGTCGAGGAGGCGCCGCCCGCCGACGTGCCCTCGCTGGACGAGGCCGAGCGCGAACTCGCCGACGGGCTGCGGCGGGCCACCGCCGAGCTGGTCCGCCTGGACGTGGCGGGGGCCGGGCCCCAGGCGCTGCGGGCGCTGGAGTCCTTCCGCCGGCAGGGGCACCGCGAGCTGCTCGCCCCCGGCTACCCGCCGCGGGCGGTGCGGGTGCTGGAGTCGGCCCGGCAGGTGTCCGCGCTGCTGCACATCGCCTCGGGCGGGCACGGGGCGGCGGTCTCCGCCTCCGAGATGGCCGCCCGGCGGGAGGCCCTGGCCCCGCTGGACCGCACCGCCCGGCGGGCGCAGGTCGCGGCGTACAACGCGGCGGTGGACGAGCTGCGGCGCTGATCCGCGGTCAGGGCTGGTTGCGGACCGCCCAGAGCGCGGCCTGGGTGCGGTCGGCGACGTCCAGCTTCATCAGGATGTTCGAAACGTGCGTTTTGACCGTTTTCTCCGACAGGTGCAGTGCGCGGGCGATCTCCCGGTTGGAGCGGCCGTCGGCGATGTGCGAGAGCACCTCGCGCTCGCGGTCGGTGAGGGTGCCGCCGCGGCCCTGCGGCGCGGCCGGGACGTCCTCGGCGAGCAGCGCGGCGGCCAGTTCGGGCTGGAGCAGCACGTGCCCGGCGTGCACCGA
Organism: Kitasatospora sp. NPDC057198; assembly: GCF_042670125.1. Lineage (NCBI taxonomy): Bacteria > Bacillati > Actinomycetota > Actinomycetes > Kitasatosporales > Streptomycetaceae > Kitasatospora > Kitasatospora sp. NPDC057198. The sequence continues at coordinate 3,595 of NZ_JBHUWH010000520.1, forward strand.
GCGGATCGCCCCGGCCAGCGCCTCCGGGTCGACGTCCTTGTACACGTAGCCCGCGGCGCCGGCCCGCAGCGCCGGGACCACGGTGCGGTGCTCGGTGAAGCTGGTGACGATCAGCACCCGGGCCGCGCTGCCGCGTTCGCGCAGCAGGCGCAGCGCCTCGATGCCGTCCACCTTGGGCATCTTGAGGTCCATCAGGACCACGTCGGGGGCGAGCCGGTCGGCCTGCTCGACGGCCTGCTCGCCGTCGGCGGCCTCGCCGACCACCTCGATGTCGTCCTGCACCTCCAGGAAGGTGCGCAGGCCGCGCCGGACCACCTGGTGGTCGTCCACCAGCAGCACGCGGATCGGTGACGCGGTGTCAGGCACCGGGAACCTCCATCTCGACCAGGGTGCCCCGGCCCGGGGCGGACTCCAGGGACAGCCAGCCGCCCACCGCGGCGGCCCGGTCGCGCATCGACACCAGTCCGAGGTGGCGGCCGGCCCGGCGCACCGACTCCGGGTCGAAGCCGCGGCCGTCGTCGCGGACGGTCAGCTTCACGCCGCGGCCGGCGGTGCCGGTGAGGGTGACCTCGACGCCGCTCGCCCGGGCGTGCCGCAGCGCGTTGTGCAGCGCCTCCTGGGCGACCCGCAGCACGGCCGCCTCCTGGGCGGCGGGCAGCGCGCGGACGCCGGTGGCGGTGAAGGCGACCTTCGCGCTGTGCGCCCGGTCCAGCACCTGGACCTGCGAGGCCAGGGTGGCCACCAGGCCGTCCTCCTCCAGCGCGGCGGGACGCAGTTCGACCACCACGGCCCGCAGTTCGTCGGCGGCCTCGGCGGCGAGCCGGGCCACCTCGGCCAGGTTGTCGCGGGCCCGCGCCGGGTCCCGGTCGACCAGTTTGGCGGCGGCGCGGGCGGTCAGCCGCAGCGAGAAGAGCTTCTGCGAGACGGCGTCGTGCAGGTCGTGGGCGATCCGGGCGCGCTCGCCGGACAGGGTGAGTTCGCGGCTGCGCTCGTAGAGCCGGGCGTTGCCGAGGGCGAGCGCGGCGTGCGCGACCAGGATCCGGAGCAGTTCCTCGTCCTGCGCGGTGAAGCCGCCGGGCTTGTTGGCCAGGAACAGGGCGCCGGCGATCTCGTCCTCGTCCATGATCGGCATGCCGAGGAAGTCGGTCATGTCCGGGTGGGCGTCCGGCCAGCCGCCGAACGCGGGGGCGGTGCGGACGTCCTTCAGCCGGGTGGGCTCGCGGTCGTGCAGCATCGAGGCCAGCACCCCGTGCTGGCGCGGCAGCGGGCCGATCGCCCGCCACTGCTCGTCGCTCACCCCGTCCACCACGAACTGGGCGAAGCCGCCGTGGTCGTCCGGCAGGCCGAGCGCGGCGTACTCGGCGCCCAGCAGCGTCCGGGCGGAGGCGGTGATCCGCCGCAGCACCTCCCGCACCTCCAGCGGCCGGGACATCGCCAGCACCGCCGCGCTGACCGCTTCGATCGCCTGCAGCGACGGATCGCACCGGGGACTGTCCATGCGCCCACGCTACCGCCGTGATCACGCCCGCCACCTCGGGCGCGGGACCTCGGGCGCGGGACCTAGGACGGGAGGCCCGGGACCGGGAGGCCCGGAAACGGGACCG
>NZ_JBHUWH010000521.1:0-5186 GCF_042670125.1 Kitasatospora sp. NPDC057198
GCGGGCGCGGCCGCCGCCCCGGCCCCGGCGGCCCTCGGCTCGACGGCCTCCGACTCGACGGCCTCCGGCTCGGCCGCCCGAGCGTCCTCGCGGGGCAGGTCCTCGTCGTCGTTCGCCTTGCTGGTCTCGTTCACATTCGGCCTTTCAGCCCGAGTGGTTCCCGGCATCGACCGCCGCTGCCGGGGCCAGCCGCCGGACGAAGTCGAGGCTCGCCTCGAAGATCAGGCCGGCGTCGTGGTCCAGCGTGGCCACGTGGAAGCTGCGTTCCAGCAGCAGCTCCGTCACATCGGTCGAGGATATCCGGGCGAGCACGGTGGCCGAGTTGCGCGGCGAGACCACGTGGTCCTGCGGACTGTGCATCAGCAGAACCGGCTGGGTCACCGAGGGCATTCCCGTCCGGACGTCCTTCCACAACCGGGCCAGTGACCAGGCGGCGTGCAGCGGGACGCGGTCGTAGCCGACCTCGGCGGCGCCGGGCAGGGCGATGTCGCCGGCCACGCCCGGGAGCGAGGGGAGCAGGTGGCGCAGCAGCGGAAGAAGCACCGTCGCGGGGTTGTCGGAACGCACCGAGGGGTTGACGAGCACCAGTCCGGAGATCCGGTCGCCGTGCTCCGCGGCCAGCCGCAGGGCCAGCGAGCCGCCCATCGAGAGCGCGCAGACGAAGACCCGCTCGCAGGTGGCGGCCAGTTCCTCGAAGGCGGTCTCCGCGGTGGCGTACCAGTCCTCCCACCGGGTGGGCTGGAGGTCCTGCCAGCGGGTGCCGTGGCCGGGCAGCAGCGGGACGGAGACGGTCAGGCCCGCGTCGGCGAGGTGCTCGGCCCACGGGCGCATGGACTGCGGGGAACCGGTGAAACCGTGAACCAGCAGCACACCGACCGGACCGCCCGCTCGGCGGTACGGCTCGGCCCCCGGCAACAGCGGCATGCGGGACTCCTGGAGGTGCGGGCGTGGTGAGGGCGGCTCGATCGTCCCACGGGCGCGATGCCCCGTACAGGGGCCCGGTGCGCCGGCGGACGGTTCGCCGGTGCGCCGGGCGACAGGCGGGGGCATTAGGATCGTCCGGTCCGCACCCCAGGAGGCCCCGGTTGTTCTACCGACTGATGAAGATGATCGTCGCGCCGCTGCTGCGGATCTTCTTCCGGCCGTGGATGGAGGGCGAGGAGAACATCCCGGACGAGGGTCCGGCCATCCTGGCCAGCAACCACCTCTCGTTCTCCGACTCGTTCTTCCTGCCCGCGCTGCTCAAGCGCCGGGTGACCTTCATCGCGAAGGCCGAGTACTTCACCACGCCCGGCATCAAGGGCCGGCTGACCGCCGCCTTCTTCAAGGGCGTCGGCCAGCTGCCGGTGGACCGCTCGGGCGCCCGCGGGGCCGGCGAGGCAGCGATCCGCAGCGGCATCGCGGTGGTCGAGCGCGGCGAGATCTTCGGCGTCTACCCGGAGGGCACCCGCTCGCCCGACGGCAAGCTGTACCGCGGCAAGGTCGGCGGCCTGGCCCGGGTCGCGCTGGCCACCGGCGCCCCGGTGATCCCGGTCGCGATGATCGACACCGAGAAGGTGCAGCCGCCCGGCCAGGTGATGCCCAACTTCGGTGTCCGGCCCGGCATCCGGATCGGCCGCCCGCTCGACTTCTCCCGCTACCGGGGCATGGAGAACGACCGGTTCATCCTGCGCTCGGTCACCGACGAGGTGATGTACGAGATCATGCGGCTGTCCGGCCAGGAGTACGTGGACGTCTACGCGACCGCCGCCAAGCGGCAGCTCGCCGAGGAGAAGAAAGCCGCGGACGCCGACCGCAAGGCGCAGCAGAAGGCCGAGAAGGCCGAGAAGGACGGGAAGCCCGCGGAGGCCGCGGAGGGCGGGAAGCCCGCGGAGGACGGGACGGCCGACGGGGCCTGACGGGCCGTCGCCGGGGGAGCTCGGGGGGAGTTCGGACGATGGAGGACCACGCAGCCGTCGCGGTGCCGCACGGCGCGGTGCCGCACGGCGCGCCGCCCGGGGCGGTCGCGGCCCGGCCCGCGCCGGCCGGGGTGGCGGCGGCCGTGGTGGCCGGCGGGATGTCGGTGGAGCTGCCGCTGTGGCGCGCCATCGGCTACTTCCGGGTGCTCGCGCTGGCGTACGCGGTGCTGCGCTACCTCACCGCGTACCACCAGTTCCTGCACCCGGTGTCCGGCTGGATCTTCCTGGGCGCGCTGAGCCTGTGGACGCTGGCCTCCACCCGGGCGTTCGCCGGGCCCCAGCGGTGCACCTGGCCGGTGCTGGGGATGGACCTGACGGCCGCGGTGACCGGCATCGTGATGAGCGGGATCATCGACACCCCGGCCCGGATCCACGCGGGCGCGCCGACCCTGCCGACCATCTGGGCGGCGGGCACCGTGCTGGGCTTCGCCGGCAAGGGCGGCTGGCGGGCCGCCGCGTTCGCCGGCGCGGTGATCGGCGCGGCCAACATCCTCGGCCACGGCGGGATCAGCCCCGACAACCTGCACAACATCGTGCTGCTGCTGCTCGCGGGCTGCGCCATCGGCTACGTGATCGAACTCGCTCGGGCCAGCGAGGCGGTGCTCACCCGGGCGCTCCAGGTGGAGGCCGCCACCCGGGAGCGCGAACGCCTCTCCCGGGACATCCACGACGGGGTGCTCCAGGTGCTCGCCCTGGTGCACCGCCAGCAGGGCGACGCCGCCGAACTGGGCCGGCTGGCCGGCGAGCAGGAGCGCGCGCTGCGGGCCCTGATGACCGGCGGACGGCCGGCCGAGGAGGACGCGGACGGCGAGCGGGACCTGCGTCCGCTGATCTCCCGGCACGCCGACGAGCGGATCACCGTCGCCGCGCCCGCCACGCCCGTCCTGCTGCCCGCCGCCGCCGCGTCCGAACTGGCCGCCGCGGTCGCCGCCGCGCTGGACAACGTCCGCCGGCACGCGGGGGAGGCGGCCCGCGCCTGGATCCTGGTCGAGGACGAGCCGCAGGCGGTCACCGTGTCGGTGCGCGACGACGGCCCCGGCTTCCCGGCCGGGCGGCTGGCCGAGGCGCAGCGGGACGGCCGGCTCGGGGTCGCGCAGTCGATCCGCGGCCGGATGCTCGACCTCGGCGGCAGCGCCGAGCTGTACTCGGTGCCCGGCGAGGGCGTCGAGGTGGAACTGCGGTGGCCGAGGAGCGGGCATGACGACTGACCAGCCGGTGCGCGTGATGGTGGTGGACGACCACCCGATGTGGCGCGAGGGGGTGGCCCGGGACCTGGCCGAGGCCGGGTTCGCGGTGGTCGCCACCGCCGGGGACGGCGAGGAGGCGGTGCGCCGGGCCCGCGCCAGCACCCCGCAGGTGGTGGTGCTGGACCTCAACCTGCCCGCGCTGTCCGGCGCCGAGGTGTGCCGCCGGGTGGTGGAGGCCGATCCGGCGGTGCGGGTGCTGGTGCTGTCCGCCAGCGGCGAGCACGCCGACGTGCTGGAGGCGGTGAAGTCCGGCGCCACCGGCTACCTGGTGAAGTCGGCGGGCCGCGAGGAACTGCTCGACGCGGTGCGCCGCACCGCCGTCGGCGACCCGGTGTTCACCCCCGGCCTGGCGGGCCTGGTGCTCGGCGAGTTCCGCCGCCTCGCCGCCGAGCCCGGCACCCCCGCCGCGCCGGCCGTCCCGCAGCTGACCCCGCGGGAGACCGAGGTGCTGCGGCTGGTCGCCAAGGGCCTGTCCTACCGGCAGATCGCCGACCGCCTGGTGCTCTCGCACCGCACCGTGCAGAACCACGTCCAGAACACCCTGGGCAAGCTGCAGCTGCACAACCGGGTGGAGCTGGTCCGGTACGCGATCGAGCAGGGCCTGGACGAGGAACTGGGCTGATCCCCGGGGGAGTTCAGGCCGAGCAGCGGTCGCCGGCCGAGGTGGTGACGGGCTTGAAGGTGTCGCGCAGCTCCTTGTCGGTGAAGTCCGGGCCGAAGGCGAACGAGGTGCGCAGGGTGTTCATCCAGTCCGGGTCCTGGAGGTAGTCGTTGATGGCCTCGCGGAGCAGCTCGCACGCCTTCCGGTGCCCCTTGGGCAGCACCATCACCAGGAACTGGGTCTTGCCGATGTGGGCGTCCCGGGCGACCCGGTAGGCGCGCCGGCCGCCGCTGCCGGAGTTGGCGGCGACGCCCTGCAGCACCAGGTAGTCGGAGAGCACGGCGTCGGCGGTGTCGTCGTCGACCCGGTCCAGGCACTCCTTGAGATCGGCACCGGTGACGGTGACCCGCGGGCCGATGTCCCTGAGCTGCGCCTCGGCGGTGGTGCCGCCGGAGACGCACACCCGCAGCGGCTTGAGGTCGTCGGACTTGGCGACCACCCGGGGGTCGTCGGCCTTCAGCAGCACGCCCAGCGGGGTCTGCAGGTAGGGGCCGGCCAGGTCGTAGTCCTGCTTGAGGCTGTCGCGCTCGGAGATGTCGGCGACCACCAGGTCGACCTTGTTGTGGTTGGCCTTGCCGTCGGTGAGGGCGTCCTCCCAGTTGGCGGTGGTCACCGTCAGCGAGGTGTAGTCGATCTTGCGGGAGCCGAGCACCTTCATGGTCAGGTGCGGCTCGAAGCCGTCGTACACCCCCTTGTCGGTGAACTCGGACATGCCGGGCCGGTCGGTCTTGAAGCCGACCTTGAGCGGCAGGTTCTCGAACGGCTTCGGCTCGTCGCCGGAGCAGCCGGACGCGGCGGTGGCGAGCAGCAGCAGGCCGACGGCCAGGCGGGCGGAGTGCGGGTTGGGCACGGTGGGCCTCCTAGCGGGTGAACCGGACGCGTTGGATGTCGACGTTCTGGGCGCAGCCGTCCCCGGCGTGCAGGTGCAGGGTCAGGCGCAGGCCGGTGCGGCCGGAGGGCACCGGGACGGAGAGCTTCGCGCCCGGGGGCTTCCGACCGCTGGCGCCGCCCTGGTCGGTGGTGAGTTCGGCGGTCAGCTCGGTGCAGGCGCCGCTGCCCGGGTTCGGGTCGCTCAGCAGGAGTTCGGTCTCCAGCCGCTTCGCGCCCTCGGGGACGTCGACCGTCGCGATGTCGGTGCCGTCCGGCCGGACGGTGCGGGTGGCCCAGACGGTGTCCTGGTCGGGCAGCGGCGGCGGGTCGTCCGGCCAGGACACCGCCGTCACCACGCCGGCCGTCACCAGCAGGGCCGCGCCGACGGCCGCCAGCACCCGCCGCCGGCTCCCGGGCGGGGGCGGCAGGTCCACGACGAGCGGGGTCGGC
>NZ_JBHUWH010000522.1:0-5175 GCF_042670125.1 Kitasatospora sp. NPDC057198
GGCCGGGCGCCCCCCGCTCACTGCCGGCGGGTCAGGCGTAGACGCCGAACTCGTACATCGAGTAGCCGTAGGCGGTGCCGCGCTGGGTCATGTTGACCCGGACGTAGCGGCCGCTGCCGTTGACGTCGATGTCCTCGATGCCGCCGGTGCCGTTGGCCTGGGTGTAGACGGTCGTCCAGTTGGTGCCGTCGTTGGAGGTCTGGATCTGGTACGCCTTGCCGTACGCGGACTCCCAGCCGAGTTGCACGTGCTTGAACGAGGTGTTCTGGCCCAGGTCGACCTGGAGCCACTGCGGGTCGGCCCACTCGCTGGCCCACCGGGTGGACCAGTTGCCGTCGGTGGTGTTGGACGGCGGGTAGGGGGCGCCGTTGCCGACGGCCTGGTAGGTCGAGGCGGTGGTGGTCTTGCCCTTGGCGACGTTGGTGCCGCTGGGGACGGGGGCGACGGTGCGGAAGGACTTGGACTCGATGCCGACGTTGCCGTGGCCGTCGTAGGCGTAGACGTAGACCTTCCAGACGCCCAGGGTCTTGGGCGCGGTGACGGTGAACTGGCCGTCCCCGGTCTGGGTGAAGCGGACCTGGCTGAAGCCGGTGCCGCCGTCCACGTACTTGGAGCTGTAGTAGAGCTGGTAGCGGACCAGGTCGCCGTCGGGGTCGGTGGCGGGCGAGCTGATGGTGAAGGTGCCGCCGGCCGGGACGTCGGAAGTCTTGCTCAGGGTGACGTTCGGCATCACCGGCGGGGTGTTGCCGTCCTTGGCGCTGCCGCCGTAGGACTTGGCGACGGAGTAGTACGCGGGCTGCTTCCAGCCGCCGGGGATCAGGTTGAACCAGGTGCCGCCGAAGTCGTTCTCGGTGCCGTAGTTGAAGATGGTGGCGCCGAGCGCGACGCCGGTGTGGCCGGAGATGCAGTTCCAGGCCCTGGTGTAGCCGTCCCGCTTCTGGGTGTCGGTGGGCTGGGTCGGGACGCCGTTGGCGTCGTTCGGGACCTCCCACTCGCCGTCGTCGCCGGACTCGGTGACGATGTACGGCTTGGTGTAGCCGCCGTTGATCCAGTCCTGCTTGACGTTGCAGACCGCGCCGTAGGAGTTGACGGCCAGCAGGTCGAGGCTGGGGGCGTACTGCTTGTAGTACGGCCAGGCGCCGGTGTAGGCGTCGGTCGAGGTGACCGGGTGGTCGGGGTCGATGGCGTGGATGGCCTGGGCGACCTGCTCGACGAACTTGGCGTAGGCGACGCGCTCCTGCTCCACCGTGGCGCCGTTGTAGGCGTGGTCCTGGGTGGTGAGGATGACCTCGTTGCCGACGTCCCACATCAGCACGCCGGGGTGGTCCTTGTAGGTGGTCACCCACTGCTTGATGGAGTCGAGGGTGCTGTTCTTGTAGGCGGTGTCGTTGACGTAGTCGGCGCCCTGGTTGAGCCAGAAGCCGTTGACCACCTTGAGCCCGTACGCGGCGGCGGCGTCCAGCAGCGGCTTGCTGGCCGCGTCGGTGCCCCAGGTGCGCAGGGTGTTGACGCCCATCGCCTTCAGGTCGCGCATGTGCGCGTCGGCGGTGGACTGGGCGGGGCCCCAGGTGACGCCCTTGAGCTGGTAGGGCTGGCCGTTGACGCTCAGGCCCCAGTTGCCCTGGCCGCCGGTGACCTTGACGGTGCTCTTGCCGGTGGGGACGGGCGGGTCGGTGAGCGCCGCGGGGGCGGTGCCGGTGGTGGTGGCGACGGTGACGGTGCCGATGGACAGCGCGCCGCCGGAGGTGGTGGTGGCGCTGGGCGTGGTGCAGCCGCAGACGCTGTCGGGGAAGGAGCCGCCGATGGCGAGGTTGAAGACCAGCTTGAAGCCGTGGTCGACGGCGTTCTTCCAGTCGGTGGTGCCGACCTGGGACTCGTTGACCTGCCAGATCTGCCGGCCGTCGAGGTACCAGCGGATCTGCTCGTCGCTGACGGTGCGGTCGATGACCTGGCTGTAGGTGTGGTAGTCGCTCTGGCAGCCGGGGCAGGAGGCGAGTCCGCTGGTCATGCCGTTGTACTCGTTGCAGTTGCCGCCGGGGGCGGTGCCGCAGTGCAGGGTGGCGGAGGTCTGGCTGCGGCCGTTGACGTCCTCGAGGATGTCGGTCTCGCCGGTGCCCGGCCAGCCGCCGCTGCGGTCGTTCGCTCCGATGGTGCGGAAGGACGGCCAGTAGCCGGTGCTGTCGGCGACGCCGGGCTGCTTGATCTGCGCGGAGATCAGCAGCTGTCCGCCGGCGGGGGCGGCGAAGTCGCCGCGCTTGCTCTCCACCCGGCCGGAGGTCCAGTTGCCGGCGCCGTCGCGGACGGCGGTCAGGTTGAGGTGGCCGTTGCCGTCGACGGCGACGTTGGCGGGGTTGGCGGTGTCGTTCTGGATCTCGCCGGTGCCCCAGTTGGCGGCGCCGCCGGGCTCCGAGGTGCCGGTGCGCACCGTCCAGTTGTCGGCGGAGGGGGCGCTGCCGGAGCCGCCGGCGAAGTTGTCGCTGAAGATCGTGTTCCAGTTGCCGGGCGGGGTGGTGCCGGTGGGGCTGCCGCTCGGGCTGGGGCTGGGGCTGGTGCTCGGGCCGGAGCTGCTGCCGCCGCCGGTGAAGACCTGGAACTCCCAGACGGAGTACCCGTAGCCGGTGGCCCGGGCGGTGCCGTACAGCCGGACGTAGCGGGCGGTGCCGGTGAAGTCCTGCTTCTCGGTGCCGCCGGCGCCGTTGGCGGTGCTCCAGGCGTCGTTCCAGGTGGTGCCGTCGGTGGACAGCTGGATCCGGTACGCCTTGGCGTACGCGTTCTCCCAGGTGACCGAGGTGCCGCAGACGCTCTGCGCGGAGCCGAGGTCGACCTGCAGCCACTGCGGGTCGGCGGCGGCCGAGGACCAGCGGGTGTTCGCGTCGCCGTCCACCGCGTTGGACGCGGGGGTGCCGTAGTTCTCGGTGCTGGAGGCGGTGGCGGTCTTGCCCTTGGCCGCGTTCGCGGTGGTGCAGCCCTGGTCGACGCCGCCGGTGGCGCCGTAGACCTGGAACTCCCAGAGCGAGTAGCCGTAGCCGGTGGCCCGGGCGGTGCCGTTCATCCGCACGTAGCGGGCGGTGCCGGTGACCGGGACGGTCTCGGTGCCGCCGGCGCCGTTGGCGGTGGTGTAGGCGGTGCTCCAGGTGGTGCCGTCGGTGGACAGCTGGATCTGGTAGCCCTTGGCGTAGGCCGCCTCCCACTTGAGGGTGACGGAGCTGAGTGCGGCGGGCGCGCCGAGGTCGACCTGCAGCCACTGCGGGTCGGAAGCCGCCGAGGACCAGCGGGTTCCGGTGTCGCCGTCCACGGCGTTGGACGCGGGGGTGCCGTAGTTCTCGGTGCTGGAGGCGGTGGCGGTCTTGCCCTGCGAGAGCAGGACGGGGGCGGCCTGGGCCCGGGTGGCGGGCAGCAGCAGGACCAGCGCGGCGACCAGGGCGGCGGCGAGCGCGGCGGCCAGGGCGCGGGCGGGCGGTGCGGAAGCGGTCGGCCGCGACAGCGGCCGGGGGGTGCGCAGGGGCGGGGCGGGCATCGGGGCTCCCGATCGGGTGGGGTGGGGGCGGCACCGTTGAGGGCCGGTGCCCGGATCAGGGAGAGCGCTCTCTCGTTATGCCTGTGATGGTTGCCCCGTTGTTTCATCCGTGTCAAGAGCGGCGGCAACCCGTTCGTCGGCGAAACTTCGCCAAAGCCCAGGTGTGGCCGCAATTTTCTGCATCCCAACCCCTTGACGGGAGGTAGCCGGAGCGGCCAAGCTCCGGATGCCACCCGGGAGAGCGCTCTCCCAACGAGCGGTTCCCGGGTCTCATCACGCCATCCCCCGCGAGGAGCCGACCCATGCCCGTTTCCCTGCCCCGCACCGGCCCGAGAGGCCGCCTGCTCGCCAGCTCGGCGCTGCTGGTGCTGGCCCTGACCGCCGTGACCTCCTGCTCCAGCAGCGGTGGCGGCGCGTCCGCGGACGAGGACCCGAACGCCAAGATCACCCTCACCGTGAACCTGTTCTCCGACTTCGGCTACGCGGACCTCTACAAGGAGTACGAGCAGGCGCACCCGAACATCACCATCAAGGAGAACCGCGCCGACATGGGCGCGCACCACCAGAACCTGCACGCCCACCTGCTGGCCGGCTCCGGCACCGCCGACATCGAGGCGATCGAGATCGGGCAGGTCGCGGGCTTCCAGCCGGAGGCCGGCAAGTTCCTCAACTTCCTGGACAACGGCGTCAGCAAGGACCAGTGGGTGCCGTCCAAGACCGCCCCCGCCTCCAGCCCGGACGGCAAGGTGCTGTTCGGCCTGGGCACCGACATGGGCGGCATGGCGCTGTGCTACCGCAGCGACCTGTTCCAGGCCGCCGGCCTGCCCACCGACCGCGAGGCGGTCGCCGCGCTGATGAAGGACTGGCCGTCCTACCTGGCCGCCGGCAAGCAGTTCCTGGCCAACAGCCCGAACAAGGACGCCCGCTGGTTCGACAGCGGCGGCAACCTGTTCAGCGCGATCCTGGCCCAGGCCCCGCAGGGCGTCTACGACGCCGACGGCAAGGTCGTGGTCACCAGCAACCCGGCCGTCAAGCAGTCCTTCGACCTGGTGGCCGGCGCCATCAAGGACGGCGAGTCGGCGGGCATCCAGGCGTTCACCCCCGCCTGGGACACCGGCTTCCAGAAGAGCCAGTTCGCCACCGTGGCCTGCCCGGCCTGGATGAGCTACGAGTTCAAGGCCAACCCGCCCACCGACGGCGGCAAGTGGGACATCGCCCGGATCCCCGGCGGCGGCGGCAACTGGGGCGGCTCCTACCTGAGCGTCCCGAAGTCCGGCAAGCACACCAAGGCCGCCGCCGAGCTGGCCAAGTGGCTCACCGCCCCCGAGCAGGAGGCCCGCCTGTTCAAGGAGAAGGGCTACTTCCCCTCCGACCAGGCGCTGTGGACCCAGCCCGACATCGCCGAGCACACCGACCCGCTGTTCAACAACGCCCCGACCGGCAAGATCTTCTCCCAGTCGGCCCGCGACCTGAACCCGCAGCCGCTCGGCGCGCACGGCGCGGAGATCGGCACCGCCCTCGGCAACGCGCTGACCTCGATCGAGCAGGGCAAGGCCGACCCGGACGGCGCCTGGAAGCAGGCCCTCAAGGACGTCGACAACATCGTCAACTGACGGCCCGCCCCCCGAAACCCGCGGTGCCGGTGCGGACCTGACGCC
>NZ_JBHUWH010000523.1:0-5173 GCF_042670125.1 Kitasatospora sp. NPDC057198
CGTCGGATGGCGCGGCAGGGGATGCGTCCGCTGTCGGACGCGCACGGTCTGGCGCTGCTGGACGCTGCCGTCTCCCGTCCCGAACCCCTGCTGGTAACCGCCGAGTTGGACCTCGCCTCCCTGCAACGCTCCGGCGAGGTACCGCCGTTGCTCTCCGGCCTGGTCCGCCCCACCCGCACCCGACGGTCCTCGGTCGCCGAGCACGGCACCGAAGGCGGACAGGCACTCGCCGCCCGGCTGGCGCCGCTCAGCGCGGACGAACGGCTGGACGCGGTACGGGAGTTGGTGCTGTCGCAGGCCGCCCTGGTGCTGGGCATGGCGGGACCCGGCAGCCTGCACGCCGAACGGTCCTTCCGGGACGTCGGCTTCGAGTCGCTCACCGCCGTCGAACTGCGCAACCGCCTGAACGGCGCCACCGGCCTGCGCCTGCCGGCCACCGCCGTCTTCGACTACCCGAGCCCGAGCGCCCTGGCCGACTTCGTCGTCCGGGAACTGTTCGGGACGGTCGCCGAGGAGTCGGCCGCCCTGTCGGCCTACTCCGGGCTCGACCGGCTCGAAGCGTCGCTGACCGACCTCCTGGGCGACGAGAGCGCGCGGGCCCGGGTCACGGCGCGGCTCAAGGACATCCTTTCCGCACTGAGCGACGCCGGCGCCCCCGGCGAGGGCGACGACGACGCGTCGGTCGCCGACCGCATCCAATCGGCAAGCGACGACGACATGTTCGACTTCATCGACAACCAGCTCGGGCTCTGAGTACGTCGCCGTACCACCGTGCGAAATGAGGAAGGCGTCCATTCGGATGGCGAACGAAGAGAAGCTCCGCGATTACCTCAAGCGGGTCACCACTGACCTCGCCCAGACCCGGGAGCGCCTGCGGGAGGTCGAGGGCCGACAGCAGGAACCGGTGGCCATCGTCGGCATGGCCTGCCGCTACCCGGGCGGGGTGACCTCACCGGACGAGCTCTGGCAGCTGGTCGTGTCCGGCCGGGACGCGATCGGCCCCTTCCCGACCGACCGCGGCTGGCCGACCGACCTGGTCGATCCGGATCCGGACGCGGTCGGCAAGAGCGTCTCGGGAGAGGGCGGATTCCTTTACGGGGCGGGCGAGTTCGACGCCGAGTTCTTCGGGATCAGCCCGCGCGAGGCGATCGCCATGGACCCGCAGCAGCGCCTGCTGCTGGAGACCTCGTGGCATGCGCTGGAGGATGCGGGCATCGACCCGACGGCTCTGCGCGGCAGCGCAACGGGCGTGTTCGCGGGGCTCTTCTACCACGACTACCTGCCGTTCCACCCGGTGCCGGAGGAGGTCGAGGGCTACCTCGGCACCGGCGGAATGGGCTCGATCGTCTCCGGCCGGGTCGCCTACGCGCTGGGCCTGGAGGGCCCGGCGGTGACCGTCGACACGGCGTGTTCGTCCTCGCTGGTCGCGCTGCACCTGGCCTGCCAGTCGCTGCGCTCGGGTGAGAGCAGCCTGGCGCTGGCCGGCGGCGTGACGGTGATGGCCACGCCCGGCACCTTCATCGACTTCTCGCGCCAGCGCGGTCTGGCGTCGGACGGCCGCTGCAAGGCGTACTCCGAGCAGGCCGACGGCACCGGCTGGGGCGAGGGCGTCGGCGTCCTGGTCGTGGAACGCCTCTCGGACGCCCTGCGCAACGGCCACCCGATTCTCGCCGTGGTCACCGGCACCGCGGTCAACCAGGACGGCGCCTCCAACGGCCTCACCGCCCCCAACGGCCCGTCGCAGCAGCGCGTCATCCGCGCCGCCCTGGCCGGCGCCGGGGTGGGCGCGGACGGCGTCGACGTGGTCGAGGGCCACGGCACCGGTACCCGGCTGGGCGACCCGATCGAGGCGCAGGCGCTGCTGGCGACCTACGGCCAGGACCGGCCGGCCGAACGGCCGCTGCTGCTCGGATCGGTGAAGTCCAACATCGGGCACGCGCAGGCTGCGGCCGGTGTCGCGGGTGTGATCAAGATGGTGGCCGCGATGCGCAACGGGATCGTCCCGGCGACGCTGCATGCGGAGGAGGCATCCAGTCGGATCGACTGGGAGTCCGGTGCCGTCCGCCTGGTTACCGAGGCCCAGCCCTGGCCGGAGACGGGCGAACGCCCGCGTCGAGCCGGTGTGTCCTCGTTCGGGTTCTCCGGCACCAACGCGCACGTGATCATCGAGCAGGCCCCGGCGGTGGCGGAGGCGCCTGCTGCGGAACGGGTGCCGTTGCCGGTGGTGCCGTGGCTGGTTTCCGGGCGTTCGCCCGAGGGCCTCGCCGGTCAGGCCGCCCGCCTGAACGAACTCGCCCACCCGGACGCGGACCTCGCGGATGTGGGTCTGTCGCTGGCGGCTTCACGTGCGGCGTTGGAGCACCGCGCGGTGGTGCTGGGTGTTGATGCTGGTGAACTGGCCGGTGGTCTGCGGGCATTGGCCGAGGGTGTGGAGGTGCCCGAGGTCGTTTCGGGTGTGGTGGGTGGTGTGGGAAAGCTGGGGTTCGTGTTCACCGGGCAGGGTGCCCAGCGGGTGGGCATGGGTCTGGGGTTGTACGAGGCGTTCCCGGTGTTCGCGGAGGCGTTCGATGCGGTATGTGCGGCGCTGGCCGAGCACCTGGACGGCTCGCTCGCCGCGGTGATCCGCGGCGGGGACGACATCAACGGGACGGGGTGGGCGCAGCCCGCGCTGTTCGCCGTCGAGGTGGCGCTGTTCCGACTCCTCGAGTCCTGGGGTGTCGTTCCGCAGGTGGTGGCGGGCCATTCGATCGGTGAGCTGGCGGCCGCGCATGTGGCGGGTGTGTGGTCGCTGGACGACGCGTGCGCGGTGGTTGCCGCCCGTGGCCGTCTGATGCAGCAACTTCCCACCGGTGGGGCGATGGTGGCGGTGGAGGTGACCGAGGAGCGGGCGCTTGCGGCGATCGCGGACCGTCCGGGTGTCGGCATCGCCGCTGTCAACGCGCCTACCGCCGTGGTGATCTCCGGCGTCGAGTCCGAAGTCCTGGACGCCGCTGAGGAGTTGGCGTCCGAGGGGGCGCGTACCAAGCGGCTCCAGGTCTCGCACGCCTTCCACTCGCCGCTGATGGAGCCGATGCTCGCGGAGTTCGCGCGGGTCGTGGAGTCCGTCTCTTCCCACGCGCCGAAACTGGCGATGGTCTCCGCCCTCACCGGTGCTCCTGTCACCGACGAGGTCACCGACCCGTCCTACTGGGTGAGGCACGTCCGCGAGGCCGTCCGCTTCGCCGATGCCGCAAACGCCCTGCGCGCAAACGGCGTTCGGACGTTCGTCGAGATCGGTCCGGACGGTGTGCTGTCCGGCATGGGCCCGCAGACCGCCACCGGGACCACTCCCGCCGACGAGGCGTGGATCGCGCTGCTGCGTCGGGGCCGCGACGAGCCCCGGGCACTGCTGACCGGTCTCGCTCGGGCCTTCGTCCGGGGTGTCTCGGTCGATTGGGCCGGGCTGTTCCCCGGGGCCCGGCGGGTGGACCTGCCGACCTACGCCTTCCAGCACCAGCGCTACTGGCTCCCGGTGGGGGCCGGTGCGGTGGACGTGGCCGGGCTCGGCCAGTCCCCGGCACGGCACCCGCTGCTGGGGGCGGCGGTGTCGCTGCCGGCGACCGGTGGGCTTGTTCTGACCGGTCGCCTCTCGGTCGAGCGGCAGCCGTGGCTGGCCGATCACGTGGTGGCCGGCCAGGTGATCGTGCCGGGTGCGGCGCTGGTCGAACTCGCGGTGCGGGCCGGGGACGAGGCGGGCTGCGGACGGGTCGAGGAACTGCTGATCGAAGCCCCGCTGGTGCTTCCCACTGAGGGCGGCACGCGGGTGCAGGTGACGGTGGACGAGGCGGACCACGCCGGACGGCGGAACTTCGCGGTCTACGCCCAGTCCGAGGGCGCGGCACCGGAGGCGGAGTGGACCCGGCATGCGGCCGGTGTGCTGGCGGCGACGGAGAGCGCCGTGCCGGAGGTTTCCACCGACTGGCCGCCGGTCTGCGCCGAGGCGCTCGACCTGGACGGTTTCTACCCGGCTCTCGCCGCCCGGGGTCTCGCCTACGGTCCGGCGTTCCGGGGTGTCCGGGCGGCCTGGCGGCGCGGTGACGAGCTCTTCGCCGAGGTCGCCCTCCCGGAGGGTGTGGGCGTTGCCGGGTTCGGTCTGCACCCGGCGCTGCTGGACGCCGCCCTGCACGTGGCCGGCCTGCGGGGCGACGGAACCGGTCTGGTGCTGCCGTTCGCCTGGTCCGACGTGGCGGTGTACGCGGCGGACGCGGTGGCGGCCCGGGTCCGGGTGGCCCCGGCGGCTTCGGGCGAGGGCGTCTCGGTGACCCTGGCCGACGCGTCCGGTGCGCCGATCGCCACCGTCGGCTCGTTGGTGCTGCGGACGGCCTCGGTCGAGGAGTTGACGGGCGGCCCGGGTGGTACGGGTGCTGCCGGCGGTGCGATGTTCGGGGTCGAGTGGGTTCCGGCTGCCGTCCCGGAGGTGGCCGGTCCGGCTGCGCCGGAAGGCGGTTGGGCGGTTCTGGGGGAGGGGCTGCCGGGCGCCGACGCGTACCCGGACCTGGCCGCGCTGCTGGCGGCCGTCGAGGCGGGCGGGGCGGCGCCCGCCGCCGTGGTGGCGCGGATCGTCCCGGCGCCGGGGGAGGAGGCCGTCCCGACGGCGGCCCACCGGACGGCGGTCGGTGCGCTCGCGCTGGTGCAGGAGTGGCTGGCGGCGGACGCGCTCGCCGGTTCCCGGCTGGTGGTGGTGACCGAGCGGGCGGTGGCGGCGGGGCCCGAAGCGCTGGTGGACGTCGCGGCGGCGCCGGTGTGGGGTCTGCTGCGCGCCGCGCAGGCGGAGCAGCCGGGCCGGTTCCTGCTGGCCGACCTGCCGGACCTGTCCGCCGACGTCATGGAGTGGCTGCGCGCCGGATCCCGTTTGGGCGAGCCGCAGTTCGCTGTGCGTAGCGGTCAGGTGCGGGTGCCGCGTCTGGTCCGGCTGCCCGGCCTGCCGGCGGCGTCGGTGGAGGGGCGTCGTCCGGGCACGGTGCTGGTGACGGGTGCGTCGGGTGCGTTGGGTGGTCTGGTGGCCCGGCATCTGGCGGTGTCCGGTCGGGTGGAGCGGCTGGTGCTGCTGTCGCGTCGGGGTGTGGACGTGGCGGGGATGCCGGAGTTGGTGGCGGAGTTGAAGGAGTCGGGGGTCGAGGTGTTGGTGGCGGCC
>NZ_JBHUWH010000524.1:0-5169 GCF_042670125.1 Kitasatospora sp. NPDC057198
CTCCTGGCGAGGTGCGGGCGGCGGCTCGTCCGCGTTCCGGGGCCGTCCGCTGACTGGGCGTCAATCTGCCGCGAGTCTTGTTGTGTTACCTGTCAGTACCTAGCATGTGAGCCTGCCTCATGTTCTCCGGGCCTCCCGGTCCGGTCCCGTGCTCCGCGCCGCCCGGCAGCCGCCGGGCGATCCCCCACCCCGCAAGGAGTCATGAGTGTCCAGGTCACCGCGCGGCGCCGCCCGCCGCCGCCCACCCGCCCTGCTCGCCGCCGCCGCCATGCTCGCCGCGCTCGGCCTCGGTGCCGGACCGGCCGCCGCCGGCGCCCACGCGGCGTCCGGCAGCCCGGACCGGCCCGCCGCGATCGTCGCGCTCGGCGACAGCGCGATCTCCGGCGAGGGCGCCGGCACCGACACCGGCGACGACTACGTCCCCGGCACCGACACCCCCACCAACTACTGCCACCGCTCCACCAAGTCCGAGATCTTCGTGACCCGGCTGCCCGGCGTCACCCCGATCGACCTCGCCTGCTCCGGCGCCCAGACCGGCGACCTGGTCAGCGACCCCGAGCTGGCGAAGACCACCGGCCCCGGCAGCGGCGACTTCGGCGAGCCCAAGCAGGACGTCCAACTCGCCTCCGTCGCACGGCAGTACGACGTCAAGATGGTCGTCGTCACGATCGGCGCCAACGACGACTTCGAGTTCGCGAACATCATGATGGACTGCCTCGCCCAGTACTTCCCGATCCCGCAGTCCAAGGGCTGCCGCGACACCATCGGCAGCGCCGAGATCACCCGCCGCGCCGCCGGGGTCAAGCCCAAGGTCACCGCCGCGCTCACGAGCATCCGCAACACCATGCGGGCGGCCGGCTACTCCGACGACTCCTACCAGCTGGTCTACCAGTCGTACTTCAACCCGATCACCCCCGACATCCGGCGCAACGACTACGCCGGCAAGGTCGCCGACGGCTGCCCCGCCTTCCCCGAGGACCTCGCCTGGGGACACAACTGGGTCGTCCCCACCCTCAGCGACGCCCTGCGCGAAGCCGCCGCCGCCGTCCCCGGCGTGCGCTACCTCGACCAGCGCCGGGTCGCCTTCGGCCACGAGGTCTGCGCCGAGTGGACCAGCTCCCCGTACGAGTACACCAACGGCGACGTGATCGACCTCTCCGAGACCACCCGCAACGGCTGCGACACCCCGATCGCCATCCCCGGCCTGTGCATGAACAACGTCCGCCAGTCGTACCACCTGCGGGTCGCCGGGTACGCCGCCGAGGCCGCCTGCCTGCGGCAGTTCTACCAGCAGGCCGCGCTCGGCCAGGCGTTCTGCTCGCTCAATCAGCAGGACGGCACCTCGATCACCCCGCTCACCCCCGGCGCCCCCTTCCCCGACGGGCCCGAGGACGGCGCCTGGTACCAGCTCACCAACCGGGCCGACGGCAAGGTGCTCGACCTCTCCGGCGGCGGCAGCTACGGCGACGCCACCAACGGCCGCACCGCCCTCACCTATCCCGCCACCGGCGGCCTCAACCAGTCCTTCGTGTTCGAGGCCAAGGCCGGCGGCAGCTACGAACTCGACTTCAGCGGCAACCGCGACATGTGCCTCGACGCCGCCGGCGCCTCCACCGCGCCCGGCACCAAGATCGAGCAGTGGCGCTGCAACGGCGGCGGCAACCAGCGCTGGCTGCTCGAGCCCGTCGGCGACGGCAGCTACACCCTCGCCGACTCCCAGGCCCCCACCATGCTGGCCACCGCCACCACCCGCACCGACGGCCAGGGCAACGCCCTCGTCCAGCTCGCCGCCGCCGACGGCTCCGCCGCCCAGCACTGGCAGCTCACCAAGCTCGGCACCGTCTACCTGCACGGCTGACCCCGACGGCTCAGGAGCCCCCCAGCCGGACGGCCGCACCCGCAGGCACCGGGTACGGCCGCTCCGGCGGCAGCAGACCCGGATCCCGCGCCCCGTGCAACTCGCGGGCCAGCGGCGTCAGGTCCTCGATCCGCACCAGCCACTCGCCGAGGTAGCGCTCCACCAGCGAGCCGCTCAACCCCAGCTGCAACGAACGGTGCCCCAGCGGCCGCAGATCCAGATCCCGCTCCGGATCCCACTGCACCCGGGCCTCGGCGCGCCGCAACTCCCGCTGCCACTGCGCCCTCGACGCGTGCACCCCCCGCTCGTACCCGCTCAGCACCGCCGCCTCCAACGCGGCGTCGAACCCCGCCCGCCGGAGCACCACCCCCAGCACCCGCTCCTGCCCCTCGCTCCGCGCCCAGTCACTGCGGTACATCAACCACCGGAACGACGGCTTCACCCACGTCATCCGCCCCGGGTCGAACGCCGCCGGGAACCGCCCCTCCGCGACGGCCGGCTCCGCGATCTCCGGCCGGAACGCCTGGTAGACCGTCACGGTCTCCTCGTCGTAGCGCGCCCGGACCTGCCGCTTCGGTATCTGCTCCATCCGGCCATGCTCCCACCGGCGAAGGGGAGCACCACCAGCGGCTCGGCAAGAACGGCGGGAGGGCCCCGACAGGGGCTCGGGGAACGGCGAGGCCCGGTCTGCGGGCGGTTCACTGCCGTGGCGCGCATCGGCTTCGGGTTCTGTTTACGGCACGCAGCAGCACGGACCTTCGATGGGCTCCGGCCACCAGCAGCACGGCCCCGCCGTTCCCCGGGCCCCTGATTTCGCCTCCCGCCGTTCTCACCCGGGCCCCTGGTGGTGCACCCCGCCGTTCCCACCGGGCCCGAATAGCATGGCGGCCTCTCTGCCAGGAGGTGCGCGGTGTTGGTGCTCGGGTTGGACGTCGGGGGGAGCAGTACGCGGGTACTGGTCGCGGAGTTGGACGGGCGGGTGGTCGGGCGGGCGCGCGGGGGCGGGGGGAACCCGGTCGCGCACGGGGTGGAGGCCGCGGCGGAGGAGATCGGGGGCGCGGTGCGGGCCGCGCTGGCCGGGGTGGATCCGGGGCGGGTCGCGGCGGGGGTGCTCGGGCTCGCGGGCGGGCTGGTGGTGCGGCCGGACTTCGGCCCGCTGTGGGACTCGCTCGGGCTGGGCGCGCACCCGGTGCTGGTGAGCGACGTCCTGCTGGCGCACGCCGCGGGCAGTTCCGCGCCGGACGGGCACGTGGTGCTCAGCGGGACGGGCGGGATGGCCGCCGAGGTCCGCGACCACGAGCTGCGCCGCACCGCGGACGGGCACGGCTGGCTGCTGGGCGACCGCGGTTCGGGCGTCTGGCTCGGCCGGGAGGCCGTCGCGGCCGCCCTCACCGCCATCGACCGGGGCGCGCCGCTCACCGGTCTGGACGCGGCGGTCGCCGGGGCGCTGGCCGGCCCGGACGGCCTGGGCGAGGACCCGCGTTCGACGCTGATCGCCGCCGTCCACGCGCAGGCCCCGGCCCGGCTGGCCCGGCTCGCCCCCGTCGTCCTGGAGCAGGCGGGCCTCGGAGACCCGGCGGCGCTGACCCTGGTGGCCCGGGCCGCCGACCACCTGGTCGACACGCTCTCCCTGCTCCGCGCGCGGGGTTCCGCCCTGCCGATCGTGCTGGCCGGGGGCCTGCTCAGCCCCCCGACCCTGCTCGCCGCCCGGCTGTGCCCGCTGCTGGCGGCCCGCTGGCCCGCCGCCCCGCTGCGCCCGGCCGGCGACGGCGCGGGCGCGGCGGCCTGGCTGGCGGCGCGCTCGCTGGGCGCCGGGACGGTGGAGCTGCACCGCGCGCTGACGGCCTGACACCCCGGTCAGTGGCAGGTCATCGCCCAGGGGGCGACCCCGCCGCGCGGGGCGCCGTGCGGCGGGGGGTCGTCGGCGGCCGGGCGGGCGGCGGCGCCGGGGAGGGCGATCTCGGCCCAGACCCACTTGCCGCCGCGCTTGCGGACCACGCCGTGGGCGAGGGCGAGTTCGGCGACCAGCAGCAGGCCGCGGCCGGATTCGGCGTCCTCGTCGGGGTGGGCGGGGGCGGTGGGGAGGACGGGGGAGGAGTCGTAGACCTCGATGACGGCGCGGTGGTGCAGCGGGTCGGCGTGCACGCCGACGGTGACGGCGTCCCCGGTGGCGTGGCGGACGGCGTTGCCGAGGAGTTCGGAGGTGACGAGGTCGAGGGTGAAGCGGGTGTCCTCGTCGAGGGGGGTGTTCCAGGCGGTGAGGAGGTCGCGGACCCGGCGGCGTCCGGCGGCGACGGTGGCGGGCTCGCGGGGCAGTGAGAACCATCGACGGTGGACGGACACGGCAGGCTCCTCACGCGGTTCCACCCGAAGGGCAGAGAATCGGCAGCCGATATGAGGGTATGTCAGATCCCAACATCTCTAGACAAGCTGAAATCTCTAGAGATGTCAATGCGTCAAGGCCCGCCCCTGCGTAGGATGTCTAGAGAAGAGGGGAAGGAAGTCCGCCGCCATGACCAGTCGCCCACGCGCCGCGCAGCCCAAGTACCAGCGGATCGCCGAGGACCTCAAGCGCGAGATCGACGCCGGCCGCTACCGCCCCGGCGACCGGCTCCCCGGCGAGAACGACCTGATGGCGACGTACGGCGTGGCCAGGATGACCGCCCGGCAGGCGCTCGGCGTGCTCCAGTCCGAGGGGATGGCGGAGGCCCGCCGGGGCGTGGGCGTGTTCGTCCGGGAGTTCCGGCCGATACGGCGCCGGGGCATCCAGCGCCTCTCCGACCGGACGTGGGGCGGCGGGGCCTCGGTCTGGTCGGCCGACATAGCCTCCCGCGAGCTGACGGTGGACCAGCTGAGCGTCACCGAGCGGGAGGCGCCCGAGCAGATCGCCGCCGTGCTGGGCCTCAAGGGCGGCGAACCGGCCTGCGTGCGCAGCCGCCGCTTCGTGCTGGACGGCAAACCGGTGCTGCTCTCCGACTCGTACCTGCCGGCCGCGCTGGTGGCGGGCAGCCGGATCACCGACCCGGACACCGGCCCCGGCGGCACGTACGCCCGGCTCGCCGAGCTCGGCCACAAGCCGGTGCACTTCCAGGAGCGGATCCGCTCCCGGATGCCCGCGGGGGACGAGGCGGAGCGGCTGGCCCTGGTGCCCGGCACGCCGGTGTTCCTGCTGCACCGGATCGCGTTCGCCGAGGACGGGCAGGCGGTCGAGGTCAACGAGATGGTGCTCGACTCGGCCTCGTACATCCTGGAGTACGACTTCGACGCCTGAGTGCGGCGGGCCCGCGGTTGTCCACAGACCTGTGGACAAC
>NZ_JBHUWH010000525.1:0-5153 GCF_042670125.1 Kitasatospora sp. NPDC057198
CTCCCCACCCTCCTCGGCGGCGGCGGCCGCCGCGGCCGCGGCCGCGGCCAGCTTGTCGGCGGCCTTGCGGGCCATGGCGATCTCCTTGGGCTCCTCCGCCGCGGCGTCGAGCGCGGGCGGCGGCGGGACGGTCCACATCCACTCGCGCAGCCGCTCGCGCTCGTGGGTGAGTTCGCGGATGTCGGTCTCCGCGTACTCGAACTCCGGGGACCAGAACAGCGCGTCGAACGGGCACACCTCGACGCAGATCCCGCAGTACATGCAGAGCGAGAAGTCGATCGCGAAGCGGTCCAGCACGTTGCGGGTGCGGGCGCGGGCGTTCGGGTCGGCGGCGGGCAGCGTCTCCTTGTGGGAGTCGATGTAGATGCACCAGTCCGGGCACTCGCGGGCGCACAGCATGCAGACCGTGCAGTTCTCCTCCAGCAGCGCGATCACGCCGCGGGTGCGCGGCGGCAGGTCGGGCTGCACGTCGGGGTACTGCGCGGTGACGGTCTTCCGCATCATCGTGCGCATCGTGACGGCCAGGCCCTTGGCCAGGCCGGAGCCGGGAATTCCCATTACGAGATCGCCACCTTGATGATGCCGGTCAGGGCGAGCTGGACCAGGGCGAGCGGGATCAGCGCCGTCCACGCGAAGCGCATCAGCTGGTCCTCGCGCAGCCGCGGGTAGGTGACCCGCAGCCAGAGCACCACGAAGGCCAGCGCGAAGGTCTTCGCCAGCGTCCACAGCCAGCCGAGGCCGTCCTCGAACGGGCCGTGCCAGCCGCCCAGGAACAGCACCGAGGTCAGGCCGCAGAGCACCACGATGCCCGCGTACTCGGAGAGCAGGAACAGCGCGAAGCGCAGGCCGGTGTACTCGGTGTACGCGCCGAAGATGATCTCCGAGTCGGCCACCGGCATGTCGAACGGCGGGCGCTGCAACTCGGCCAGGCCGGCCGTGAAGAACACGAACGCGCCGATCAGCTGCCACGGCACCCACCACCAGTGGAAGGCGTCCACGATGCCGGGCAGCGAGACGGTGCCCGCCGCCATCGCCACCGAGGCGGCGGCCAGCAGCATCGGCAGCTCGTACGACATCAGCTGCGCGGCCGTGCGCAGCGCGCCCAGCAGCGAGAACTTGTTGGCCGACGCCCAGCCCGCCATCAGCGAGCCGAGCACGCCGACGCCCATCACGGCCAGCACGAAGAAGATGCCCGCGTCGACCGCCTGGCCGACCATCCCGTCCGGGCCGACCGGGATCACCAGCAGCACCAGCAGGTAGGGCAGCAGCGCGACGGCCGGGGCCAGTTGGAAGACCTTCCGGTCGGCGCCCGCCGGGACGATGTTCTCCTTCTGGACGAACTTGACGCCGTCGGCGACCAGTTGCGCCCAGCCGTGGAACCCGCCCGCGTACATCGGGCCGAGCCGGCCCTGCATGTGCGCCATCACCTTGTGCTCGGCCTGGCCGACCACCAGCGGCAGCACCAGGAACGCCACCAGCGTGCCGACGCAGCGCAGCAGCGTGTCGAGGAGGTTCACGCGCCGTCTCCGTCCTGCTGCTCGGGCTGCTCGGGCTGCTGCTCAGTGGGTGGTTCGGGTGATTCGGGTCGTTCGGGCTGCTCAGGCTGCTCGGGCTTCGGCCGCTCGGGCTTCGGCTGCTCGTCGTGCGCCGGCACGGGCGCGTGCCACGGTGCGTCGGCGGACCGGGTGCGGGCCGTGCGGCGCGGTGCCTCCGCCGGGTCGGCGGACTCCACGGTCTGGCTGACCGATCCCTCGCCGACGCTGCGGGTGCGGCGCGGCCGGTCGGCGCGCACCGGCGGGGCGTCGGGCGCGGCCCCGGCCTGGCTCGCCGAGCCCGCCTCCACGCTGCGGGTGCGGCGCGGCCGGTCGGCCCCGGCGGCCGCTCCGGCCCGTGCGGCGCCGCGGGCCGGGCGTTCGGCGACCGGCGGCAGGGTGCCCTTGAGCGGGCCCCACTCGTTCGGGTCGGGGACGCCGGCGGGCTGCATCTTGCGCCGGGCCGGGCCGCCGTGGTCGGCGGACTCGCCGGGCTCCTTGGCGCCGGGCCAGTCCTTGGCGACCCGGGCGGCCAGCACGAAGTCCTTGCGCAGCGGGTGGCCCTCGAAGCCGTCCGGCAGCAGCAGGGTGACGGGGTGCGGGTGGCCGGTGAACTCGATGCCGAACATCTCCAGGGTCTCCCGCTCGTGCCAGGCGGCACCGGCGTAGACCCCGACGGCGGTCGGCAGCGCGGCCTTCTCGCGCGGCACCCGGGTGCGCAGCAGCAGCCGGCGCACTCCGCCGGGCCGGCCGACGGCGGCCAGGTGCGCGCAGACGGCGAAGCCGCGGTCGAGGTCGTCGACGGCGCTCAGCCAGTCCAGGAAGGCCAGGCCGAGGACGTCGCGGGCGGCGGTGAGCGCCTCGGTCCAGTGCTCGGCGGGCACGTCGACGGTGAGCAGGCCGTACGCCTCGGTGGCGCTCGCCCACGGCCCGACGGACGCGGCGGTCCGCTCGGCGGGCGTCGGTTCGGGCGCGGCGTCCGGGGTCTCCGGCGCTCCGGGCGTCTCGGGGGTGTCGGGCGTCTCGGGCGTCTCGGGCGTCTCGGGGGTGTCGGTCACCGCTGCCCCTCCCCGGCGGTGTCCGGCGCGGGCCGCAGCGGGCGGCGCAGCGCGTCGGCGGGCGCGGCGTAGCGCGTCGGGACGTCCTCGGCGGCGATCTTCTCCTGCAGCTTGAGGATGCCCTGCAGCAGCGCCTCGGGCCGCGGCGGGCAGCCGGGCACGTAGACGTCGACCGGGACGATCTGGTCGACGCCCTTGGTGACGGAGTACGAGTCCCAGTACGGGCCGCCGGAGTTGGCGCAGGCGCCGAAGGAGATGACGTACTTCGGCTCGGGCATCTGCTCGTACAGGCGCTTGACCGCGGGGGCCATCTTGTCGGTGACGGTGCCCGAGACGATCATCAGGTCGGCCTGGCGGGGGCCGGGCGCGAACGGGATGACACCCATCCGGATGAAGTCGTGCTTGGCCATCGACGCGGCGATGAACTCGATCGCGCAGCAGGCGAGTCCGAAGTTGAAGCACCAGAGGCTGTAGCGGCGGCCCCAGTTGAGCACCACCTTGACCGGGTCCGGGGCGAGCCGGGCCAGCGGGCCGAGGCGGCGCTGTTCGACGGCGGCGCCGGGGCGGGCCGGGTCGGGGATGCCGAGCGGGACGGGGCCGTTGCCGGGCGTCCCGTGCGAGTGCGTCACGTCCATTCCAGGACGCCCTTCTTCCAGGCGTAGAGCAGTCCGACCGCGAGGAAGCCGATGAAGACGAACATCTCCACCAGCGTGGCGGCCCCGAAGCCGGCGGCGGCGAACACCGTGGCCCACGGGAACAGGTAGATCGCGTCGACCGCGAAGATCACGTACAGGAACGCGTAGACGTAGTACCGGATCTGGGTGTGCGCCCAGCCCTCACCGACCGGGTCGACCCCGCACTCGTACGCGAGCAGTTTCTCGGGGGTGTCGACCACCGGCCGCATCAGGCGGTTCGCGGTGAAGGCCACCGCGACGAAGAGGACGCCGATGACCGCCAGCAGGCCGACCGCCGCGTAGGCGTCGAAGTAGCCGCTGCCGGCGGCGGGGTCGGCAGCGAGCGGCTGCCACTCCATGGGTCACGCCCTTCTTCTTTGCCCGTCCATAACCATCGCTATCGCGGGAGTCTATGTGCACCGCCCGTTTACTCCGCCACCTGCCCGTCCTGCAAGACGGCCGGTGGACACCCGCCGGACGCCCGGCGGAATTCCGCTTGCGGACGGTCCGGGCCCGGGGTGCAGGACGGGGGGTGGGGTTAACCCCCGGACGAAGAGGGAGTGCAGCACCATGGCGGGAGGGGGCCGCCGACCGGGATGCTGGTGATCGACAAGGCACCGGCGAGCAGACCAGGAGAGGGCGCCGACCATGGAGGACGAGGCGAAGCGCCCGTCGTTGTACGGGGCACGGCTGTGGCTGGAGGTGCGCAACGCACTGCTGAACTTCCCGGTCGGGGTGGCCGGGTTCGTGGTGGCGGTGGTGCTGCTGTCCACCGGCCTGGGCCTGGCGGTGACGGTGGTCGGGCTGCCGCTGCTGGCCTTCGGGCTGAGCTGCTGCCGCTGGTTCGGCCGGCTGGGCCGGGAGCGGGCCCGGACCGAGCTGGGCAGCGCGGTGGCCGAGCCGGAGCCGCTGCGCCCGGCTCGGGCCGGGCTGGCCGGCCGGGTGACGGCCACCCTGGGCGACGGGCTGAACTGGCGCTCCGCGCTGTACTGCGTGGTGCTGCTGCTCTGGGGCGTGCTCGGCTTCGCGCTGACGCTGGTGCTGCTGGTGGTCGGCTGGCCGGTGCTGCCGTGGGCGATGCGGGTGATCTCCGCGGTCTCCCGCTGGCTGGTGGAGGTGCTGCTGTCCCCGGGGGCGCTGGCCGAGCGGGTCCGCGAGCTGGAGGACGACCGGGGCGTGGTGGTCGACACCGCCGCGGCCGACCTGCGCCGCATCGAGCGCGACCTGCACGACGGCGCGCAGGCCCGGCTGGTGGCCCTGGCGATGGACCTGGGCCTGGCCAAGGAGAAGCTGACGGAGGATCCGGAGGCGGCCCAGCAGATGGTCGACGCGGCGCACGGCGAGGTGAAGCTGGCCCTGCAGGAGCTGCGGGACCTGGCCCGCGGCATCCACCCCGCGGTGCTCACCGACCGCGGGCTGGACGCGGCGCTCTCCTCGGTCGCGGCCCGCACCGCGCTGCCCGGCGGCGTCCGGGTGCACGTCGAGCTGGGCGGCGAGCGGCCGGATTCGGCGGTCGAGGGCATCGCCTACTTCACCGTCACCGAGCTGCTCACCAACGCCGCCAAGCACTCCGGTGCCCGCACCGCCTCGGTGGAGGTCCGGCGGCAGGACGGCCGGCTGCTGCTGACGGTCCGTGACGACGGCCGCGGCGGTGCCCGGGTGCACCCGGGCGGCGGGCTGGCCGGCCTGGCCGAGCGCGCCGAGTCGGTGGACGGCGTGTTCGTGGTCGACAGCCCGGAGGACGGGCCGACCTCGGTGACGGTCGAGCTGCCCTGGCACACCCGCTCGGGCCCCGCCAAGAAGTGACGTCCGGGCGCCCCCGGGGGGCGCCCGGACGTGGACGGGCCCCGGGGGGCCCCACCCCTGCGCGGTTCCGCCCGCCCGGCCCC
>NZ_JBHUWH010000526.1:0-5150 GCF_042670125.1 Kitasatospora sp. NPDC057198
TTCGTTAAAGGTACTCGAGCTTGACCACGATCGAATCGTACAACCCCGCCGACCCCGACGACCTGGTCGTCTGGGTGCCGTCTACCGGGGCCGACGGCACCGCGGCGGCGCTCGCGGGCGCGCGCGAGGCGCAGCGCGGCTGGTGGGCGCTGGGGGCGGCCGGGCGGTCGCTCGCGCTGACCGGGGCCGCCGCGGCGATCGAGGCGGCCGCCGACGAACTGGTCGCCCTGGTGGTCCGCGAGGTCGGCAAGCCGGTCGCCGAGGCGCGCGGCGAGGTCGCCCGCACGGTGGCGATCTGGCGCTACTACGCGCAGGCGCCGTTCGCCGCCGCCGGCGAGGTGCACGAGCCCGCCGCCGGGCCGGGCCTGCTGCTCACCCGCCGCCGCCCGTACGGGGTGGCCGGGCTGATCACGCCGTGGAACTTCCCGCTGGCCATCCCGAGTTGGAAGGCCGCGCCCGCGCTGGCCGTCGGCAACGCGGTGGTGCTCAAGCCGTCCTCCGAGGCGGTGGCGGTCGCGCTGCGGCTGGCCGAACTGGCGGGCCTGCCCGCGGGCGTGCTGACGGTCGTGCCGGGCGGCGCCGAGGCGGGGACGGCACTGATCGACGGCGCCGACGTCGTCTCCTTCACCGGCTCGACCCGGGTGGGCCGCTCGGTGATCGCCGGGGCGACCGGGCGCGGCATCCCGGTGCAGGCCGAGATGGGCGGCCTGAACGCCGCCCTCGTCCTGCCGGACGCCGACATCCCGCAGGCCGCCGCGCACCTGGCGAACGCCATCGCCGGCTACGCGGGCCAGAAGTGCACCGCCACCAGCCGGGTGATCGCCGCCGGCGACGCCTACGAGCCGCTCGCCGGCGCCCTGGCCGAGGCGCTCGGGCGGACCCCGGCCGCCGACCCGTCCGCGCCCGCCACCTCCTGCGGACCGGTGATCAACCGGCAGGCGCTGGAGCGGCTGACCGGCGCCGTCGACAGCGCCCGGGCCGGCGGCGCGAGCGTGCTGGCCGGCGGCGCCAGGGCCGAGCGGACCGGCTGGTTCCTGGAACCGACCCTGGTCGAGAACGTCCCGGCCGGGCACCCGCTGCTGGAGGAGGAGTTCTTCGGCCCGCTCGCCGTACTGGTGCGCGCCGCCGACCTGGACGAGGCGATCGCGCTGGCCAACGACACCCGGCACAGCCTGTCCGCCTCCGTCCACTCGCGCAGCCTGGACGTGGCGCTGGCCGCCGCCGACCGGCTGGACGCGGGCATGATCCGGATCAACGCGCCCTCCAGCGGCGTCGACTTCCACCTGCCGTTCGGCGGCACCAAGGGCGCCTCGTACGGCTCCCGCGAGCAGGGGCGGGCCGCGCTCGACTTCTACACCGCCTCGCGCACCGTCAGTGTGCTGCCCGCCGGGGAGCACTGATGCACCAGGTCTCCACCACCGACTACCACACCGCGGGCGAACCGTTCCGGATCGTCACCGCCGGACTGCCGCCGATCCCCGGCGACACCGTCGCCGAACGCCGCTCGATCGCGATCGGCGCGGGCGGCAGCGCCACCTCGCCGCGCCCCGGCGCGCTGGACGACGTGCGCCGCCTGCTGACCCGCGAACCGCGCGGACACGCCGGCATGTACGGCGGGTTCGTGGTGCCCGCGGACGACGGCGGGGCCCACTTCGGCGTCCTGTTCTGGCACAGGGACGGCTACTCGACCGCGTGCGGCCACGGCACCATGGCGCTCGGCGCCTGGGCGGTGGACACCGGCCTGGTGCCCGCACCCGACGACGGCACCGCGCTGGTGCGCATCGACGTCCCCTCCGGCCGGGTCAGCGCCACCGTGCACCGCAGCGGCGGCCGCACCACCGCCGTGACCTTCCGCAACGTGCCGACCCGGGTGCTGGCCCGCAAGGCCGACCTGGCCACGTCGTTCGGGACGCTCCAGGTCGACCTGGCGCACTCCGGCGCGGTCTACGCCTCGCTGCCCGCCGCCGCGCTCGGCCTGTCCGTCGTCCCCGACAAGCTGCCCGAACTGACCGCGGCCGGGCGGGAGATCCGCGCCGCGCTGGAGGGCCACGAGGCGCTGGGGGGCCACGAGGCGCTCGCCGGGCACCGCGACGGCGTCTACGGGGTCATCCTGTACGACGAACTGCCCGACACGCCGACCGGCCCGCACCAGCGCAACGTCACCGTCTTCGCCGACGGCCAGATCGACCGCTCCCCGTGCGGCTCCGGCACCTCCGCCCGGCTCGCCCTGCTTGCCGAGGAGGGCGCGCTCGGCGGCGAACGGGTGCTGCGCCACGACTCGATCATCGGCACCGCCTTCACCGGCCGGGTCCGCGAGTCGAAGGACGGCGGCGTGGTCACCGAGGTCACCGGCACCGCCCACCGCACCGGCGAGCACCGCTTCGTCCTCGACGGCGAGGACACCCTCGGCGCGGGCTTCCTGCTGTGAGCGCGCACCTGGAGCTGACGCTCGACTTCGCGGCCGCCGTGGACGCGCTGGAGCGGACCCTGCTGGAGGGGCTGGACGTGGAGGCGTGCCCGGCGCGCTCCAACGTGCCCGTCCCGGCCGGGGAGCTGCTGCTGATGCCGGCGGCCACGGACCGGTACGCCGGGGTGAAGATCGCCGGGGTGGCGCCCGCCAACCCGGCGGCCGGACTGCCCCGGATCACCGGCTCGTACCTGCTGCTCGACGGCCCCACCCTGCAGCCGCTCGCCCTGCTGGACGGCGCGGCGCTCACCGCGCTGCGGACCCCCGCGGTGACCGCGCTGGCGCTGCGGGCGCTGGCCGGGCCGGCGGCCCGGCACCTGGTGCTGTTCGGCGCCGGGCCGCAGGCGCTCGGGCACCTGGCGGCGCTGACGGCGGTGCTGCCCGGGTTGGCCCGGGTCACCGTGGTGGCCCGCCGGCCCGGCCCCGCCGCCGAACTGGTCTCCCGCGCGGTCGGGTCGGGCCTGGAGGCGGCCGTCGGCACCCCCGGGGCGGTGGCCGAGGCGGACGTGGTGGTGTGCTGCACCACGGCCCGCACCCCGCTGTTCGACGGCGCGCTGGTGCCGGACCGGGCGGTGGTCGCGGCGGTCGGCTCGCACGAGCCGGAGGCCCGCGAGGTGGACGCCCGGCTGGTGGACCGCGCCGACCTGTTCGTGGAGGCCCGCGAGGTCGCCCTGCGGGAGGCCGGGGACCTGCTGATGGCCGGGGCCGGGGCCGAGCGGCTCGCCAATCTGGCCGAACTGGTCACCGGGAGGGCCGTCGTCCGCCATGATCGACCCAGGTTCTTCAAGAGCGTGGGTATGGCGTGGCAGGATCTCGCGGTGGCGGCGGCGCAGTACGACGCGGTGAGGTGGCGCGCGGGCGCGGACACGGGCGCGGACACGGACTGCGACGACCGCACGTAGGGCATTCACTCTCCGCAACGTGACATTGTACAATGGGGTTCTGTTGAACCTCCGGAGGAACACCATGGCCGACCTCAAGCCCCGCAACCTCATCTCCGTCCAGGAGCGGCTGCGCGACCAGGTCGCCCACGCCCTGCGTGCGGCGCTCATCTCCGGTGAACTGCGCCCCGGGGTGGTCTACTCCGCCCCGACGCTGGCCGCCGACTTCGGCGTCTCCGCGACCCCCGTCCGCGAGGCGATGCTCGACCTGGCCCGCGAGGGCCTGGTCGAGGCCGTCCGCAACAAGGGCTTCCGGGTGACCGAACTCTCCGACCGGGACCTCGACGAGTTCACCGAGATCCGCGCCCTGATCGAGGTCCCCACCGTCGGCCAGGTCGCCCGGACCGCCACCGCCGAACAGCTCGAAGCGCTGCGCCCGCAGGCCCAGGCGATCGTCGAGGCCGCCCGCAAGCACGACCTGATCGGCTACCTGGAGGCCGACCGGCAGTTCCACCTCGACCTGCTCTCGCTGGCCGGGAATGCCCGGCTGGTGGAGACCGTGAACGACCTGCGCAAGCGCTCCCGCCTCTACGGCCTCAACCGGCTCGACCAGCAGGGCGAGCTGGTCACCTCCGCCGAGGAGCACCTCGAACTGCTCGACGTGCTGCTGACCGGCGACGCCGAGGCCGCCCAGGAGTGCATGACCCGGCACCTGGGCCACATCCGCCACCTGTGGGCGGCCGGCGAACGGGCCGCCGGGCAGCCGGCCGAGCCGGAGAGCGCGCTGCGGCTGTCGGGGCGCTGACGGGCCGTCACCACCCTGAAGTAAAGGGTGAGTAAAGGCGAGGGGGGTGGTGGGCAAAGCGCTCCGGGCTGCTGCCACGCTCGCGCGGTCGTCAACCGTTCGAACGGGACCCACATGCTCATGCGCCCCCACCGGCTGTCCGCGGCCGTCCTGCTGTCCACGCTCACCGCTGCGGGCCTGACCGCCTGCGGGCCCGAGAAGCCCGGCGGGTCGGACGCGGCCGCCTCCGCTCCCGCCGCCCCCGCCTCGCCACTCGTGAGGAACAGCCCGGCCGTTCCCGAACCCGTGGCGCTGCTGCGGAAGGTGCGGACGGCCGGGGCCGCGCTCACCTCCGTCAAGACCAGCTACACCAACCACGGACGCCAGGGGGTCACCGGGAGCGTGTCGGCGGACCGGGACGGCAACTGCGTCGGCACGCTGGACGTCGAAGGCACGGGCGGCGCGCAGATCATCCGCATCGGCACCACCGTGTGGATGAAACCGGACGCCCGGCTCAAGGGCACGCTCATGCTCAGCGTGGCCGACCGCATCGGCGACAAGTGGCTTGCCTACTCCGCCCACGGCATCACCACCGCAGCGAAGTTCGCCGACTTCTGCGACCTCGGCCTGGAACTCCAGGAGCAGGCCGGCGTGGCGGAGGGCGGCGGCGAGGCGGGCCCGATCGGCGCGGCGGTGCCCAAGACGGTCGACGGCACCGAAGTCCTCACCTTCCCTCTGAGGGACCTCACCTACGGCGAGCTGGAGGCAGCCGTCACCCGCACCGCCGAGCCGCACCTGCTCTCGCTCAGCGGCGACACCATCGCCGTGGCGTTCAGCGAGTTCGACGAGCCGGTGCCGGCCACGCCGCCGCCCTCCGACCAGCTCTTCAACGGCGGCAAGCTGATCGACCGGGTCCCGATCCCCTAGACGAGTAGTTCCGAAGTCAGCTGGCTTTGCTGGTTCTGCTTCGGACATGCAGGAAGGGTGTCCAGCATTCGGGTTGTGACGACCGAAGAAC
>NZ_JBHUWH010000527.1:0-5123 GCF_042670125.1 Kitasatospora sp. NPDC057198
GTCCTCGGGTCCCGCCCCTGCGGCGTTCAGGCGTTCAGGCGTTGCGCGGCGCTCAGCCGTCCGAGCGGGCGCCCAGGTGGTGCACCTGCACCATGTTGGTGGTGCCCGGGATGCCGACCGGCACGCCGGCGGTGACGATCACGGTGTCGCCCTCGGCGAGGCGGCCCATCTTGAGCAGCTCGCGGTCGACCTGCTCGACCATCTCGTCGGTGGTGGCGACCTGCTCCGAGACGTACGCCTCGACGCCCCAGCTCAGCGAGAGCTGGTTGCGGGTGGCGACGTCCGGGGTGAAGGCGATCACCGGGATCGGCGAGCGGTAGCGGGACAGCCGGCGCGCGGTGTCACCGGACTTGGTGAACGCGACCAGCGCCTTGCCGTCGAGGAAGTCGCCCAGCTCGCACGCGGCGCGGGCGACCGAGCCGCCCTGGGTGCGCGGCTTGCGGCCCGGGTTGAGCGGCTGGAGGCCCTGCGAGAGCAGCTCCTCCTCGGCCTTCTCGGCGATCCTGCTCATGGTCTTGACGGTCTCGACCGGGTACTTGCCGACGCTCGACTCGGCGGACAGCATGACCGCGTCCGTGCCGTCCAGGATGGCGTTGGCGACGTCGGAGACCTCGGCGCGGGTGGGGCGCGAGGCGTGGATCATCGACTCCATCATCTGGGTGGCGACGATGACCGGCTTGGCGTTGCGGCGGGCCAGGGTGACCAGCTGCTTCTGGACCAGCGGCACCTTCTCCAGCGGGTACTCGACCGCGAGGTCGCCGCGGGCCACCATGATCGCGTCGAAGGCGAGGACGATCTCCTCCATCGCCTCGACGGCCTGCGGCTTCTCGATCTTGGCGATGACCGGCACACGAATGCCGACCTCGTCCATGACCTTGTGCACGTCGTCGATGTCCGCGGCGTTGCGGACGAAGGACAGCGCGACCATGTCGACGCCCAGCTGCAGGGCGAAGCGCAGGTCGTCCTTGTCCTTCTCGGACAGCGCGGGGACGTTGACCGCCGCGCCGGGCAGGTTGATGCCCTTGTTGTTGGAGAGGACGCCGCCCTCGACCACGACGGTCTTCACCCGCGGGCCGTCGACGCTGACGACCTCCAGGGCGATGACGCCGTCGTTGATCAGGATCGGGTCGCCGGGCTTCACGTCGCCGGGCAGGCCCTTGTAGGTGGTGCCGCAGATGTGCTGGTCACCGGGGACGTCCTCGGTGGTGATGGTGAACGTGTCGCCGTTGTCAACGGTCACCGGGCCGTTGGCGAAGGTCGCCAGACGGATCTTGGGGCCCTGCAGGTCGGCCAGCACACCGATGGTGCGGCCGGTGTCCTCCGAGACCTGGCGGACGCGGCGGTACCGGTCCTCGTGCTCGGCGTGGGAGCCGTGGCTCATGTTGAGGCGGGCGACGTTCATGCCCGCTTCGACGATGGCCTTCAGCTGTTCGTAGGAGTCCGTCGCGGGACCCAGGGTGCAGACAATTTTCGCTCGGCGCATATCCGTCAGTCTATCCGTTCGTGTTATCGGTGCATTCAGCTCGAATCGTCAGATATCGCCAACGAACATTCCGAGGGGTGGGATACTGACGGGTAGTCATCCCGCGTCCGGCCTACACCGCGCGGACCAGCGCGAACGTCTGCTGGGCGATCTCCAGCTCCTCGTCGGTCGGCACCACCGCGACGGCGACCCGCGAGTAGGACGGCGAGACCGTCCGGGCGTCCCGGGAGCGCACCGCGTTCAGTTCCGGGTCGACCGAAATGCCCAGCTCCTCCAGATTGGCACAGACCGCGGCCCGCACCTCGGCGGAGTTCTCCCCGACCCCCGCGGTGAACGCCACCGCGTCCACCCGCCCGAGCACCGCGTAGTAGCCGCCCAGGTAGCGCCGGATCCGGTGCACGTACGAGTCGAAGGCCAGCTTGGCGTCCTCCTCGCCCTCCTGGGCCCGGCGCACCACCTCGCGCATGTCGTTGTCCCCGCACAGGCCCAGCAGGCCGCTGCGCCGGTTCAGCAGGTCGTCGATCTCGTCGATGCCCATCCCGCCGACCCGGTGCAGGTGGAACACCAGGCCCGGGTCCGCGTCGCCCGAACGGGTGCCCATCACCAGGCCCTCCAGCGGGGTCAGGCCCATCGAGGTCTCCACGCACACCCCGCCCGCCACCGCGGAGGCCGAGGCGCCGTTGCCCAGGTGCAGCACGATCACGTTCAGCTCCGCCGGGTCCCGGCCGAGCAGCCGGGCGGTGGCCCGCGAGACGTACTGGTGCGAGGTGCCGTGGAAGCCGTAGCGGCGCACCCGGTGCTCGTCGGCGGTCTTCCGGTCGATCGCGTAGCGGGCCGCGTGCTCGGGCAGCGTGGCGTGGAACGCGGTGTCGAACACCGCGACCTGCGGCAGGTCCGGGCGCAGCCTCCGGGCCACCTCGATGCCGGTGATGTTCGCCGGGTTGTGCAGCGGCGCGACCGGGATCAGCCGGCGGATCTCGGCCAGCACCGGGTCGGTGACCAGCGTCGGCCGGGTGAAGCGCAGCCCGCCGTGCACCACCCGGTGGCCGATCGCCGCCAGCTCCGGCGAGTCCAGGCCCATCAGGTCCGCCGCCAGCTCCTCCGCGACCGCGTCCAGCGCCGGGCCGTGCCCGTCGAAGCGGCGCAGCGTCTCGCGCGGCTCCCCGGTCAGCGGCAGGTGCAGCAGCCGGCCGTGCTCCTCGCCGATCCGCTCGACCAGGCCGGACGCCAGCTTCGCCCCGTCCAGCATGTCGATCAGCTGGTACTTCACCGAGGACGACCCGGCGTTCAGCACCAGGACACGGGTACCGGTGGTCACAGCGCGCCTCCTGCGGCGGGGGTCTCGGTCTCGGCGGCGGTCTGGGACTGGATCGCGGTGATCGCCACGGTGTTGACGATGTCCTCCACCAGGGCGCCCCGGGACAGGTCGTTCACCGGCTTGTTCAGGCCCTGCAGCACCGGCCCGACCGCGATCGCCCCGGCCGAGCGCTGCACCGCCTTGTACGTGTTGTTGCCGGTGTTCAAGTCCGGGAAGACCAGCACGGTGGCCCGCCCGGCCACCTCCGAACCCGGCAGCTTGGTCGCCGCGACGTGCGCGTCCACCGCCGCGTCGTACTGGATCGGGCCCTCCACCAGCAGGTCCGGGCGCAGCGCGCGGACCAGCTCGGTGGCCTTGCGGACCTTGTCCACGTCCGCGCCGCTGCCCGAGGTGCCGGTCGAGTACGACAGCATCGCCACCCGCGGCTCCACCCCGAACTGGGCCGCCGTCTCCGCCGACTGGATCGCGATGTCGGCCAGCTGCTGGGCGTCCGGGTCCGGGTTGACCGCGCAGTCGCCGTACACCAGCACCTTGTCGGCCAGGCACATGAAGAACACCGAGGAGACGATCGCCGCCCCCGGCGAGGTCTTGATCACCTCGAAGGCCGGGCGGATGGTCGCCGCCGTCGAGTGCACCGCGCCCGAGACCATGCCGTCCGCGATGCCCTCCTGCACCATCAGGGTGCCGAAGTACGAGACGTCGGTGACCACGTCCAGCGCCCGCTCCACCGTCATGCCCTTGTGCGCCCGCGCCTTCGCGTACAGCTCGGCGAAGCGCTGGCGCAGCGGGCTGGCCGCCGGGTCGACGATCCGGGCCTGCGCGCCCGCGTCGCCGGGCTGCGGGAACTCGATGCCCAGCGCGGCGAGCCTGCGGTGCACCGCGTCCGGGTCGCCGAGCAGGGTCAGGTCGCAGATGTTGCGGCGCAGCAGCACCTCGGCGGCGCGCAGCACCCGGTCCTCGGCGCCCTCCGGCAGGACGATGTGCCGGCGGTCCGCGCGGGCCCGCTCCAGCAGCGCGTGCTCGAACATCATCGGGGTCACCCGCTCGGACCGGCTCAGCTCGATCCGGCTGGTCAACTCGGCGGTGTCCACGTGCAGTTCGAACAGGCCCAGGGCGATCTCGGCCTTCCGCGGGCTGTTCGGCCCGATCCGGCCCTCCAGGTGGGTGAGCGCCGCCGCGGTCAGCCAGGAGTCCTCGGTCACCTCCGCCACCGGCGTGCCCGGGGCCAGCCGGGAGGCCAGTGCCATCACGTTCGGGCCCGGGTGCTGACCGAGCGTCAGCAGCACGCCCGCGATCGGCGGCGAGCCCGCCGCGTGCGCCGCCAGCGCCCCGATCACCAGGTCCGCCCGGTCGCCCGGGGTCACCACCAGCGCGCCCTCGGTCAGCGCGTTCAGGAAGGTCGGCAGCATCGCCCCGCCGAACACGAAGGTGCGCACGTCCCGGGAGAGCCCGGCCGCGTCGCCCAGCAGCACCGTCGCGCCGGTCGCCTCCACCAGCTGCGCCACCGTCGGCGCGGCCAGCGCCGGCTCCTCCGGGATCACGTACACCGGCACCGGCAGCTTCTCGGTCAGCGCCCGCTGCACCTGCTGCTTCGCCCCCGGCCGGACGCGGTTGGCCACCATCGCCAGGATCGAGCACCCCAGGTCCCGGTACGCCCGGTGCGCGTTGCGGACCTCCGCGACCACCGCCTGCGGGTCCTCGTGCCGCCCGCCGACCACCGGCAGCACGCCCGCCCCGAACTCGTTCGCCAGCCGGGCGTTGAACGCCAGCTCGTCCGGGATGTTGGTCTCCGAGAAGTCGGTGCCCAGCACCAGCACCGCCTGGCAGCGCCGCTCCAGCTGGTGGAAGCGGTCCACCAGCGCCGAGACCAGCTCGTCCTGCCCGCGGGCCGCCTGCAGCGCCGCCGCCTCGTCGTACGTCAGCCCGTACAGCTCCGACACCGGCAGGTCCAGCCGGTACCTGCTGCGCAGCAGCTCCACCACGTGGTCACTGCCCGCCCCGTCCCCGTCCGGCACGTGCACCAGCGGGCGGAAGACGCCCACCCGGTCCACCTGACGGGTGAGCAGTTCCATGACCCCGAGTTCCACGGCCTGCCGGCCGTCCCCCCGGTCGATCCCGGTCACGTACACGCTGCGCGCCACGGTGGAGCTCTCCGTCCGGTCGTCCCAGGCATCGGTCACACCGACCATACCTTCGTACAACACGGGGAACTCGCTGCGGCACCGCGGCTACCGCCGCACGGGTCCGGGGGGAAGGGGGGAGGGGGAAGGGGGAGGGGAGAGAGAAGGGGCGGGCGGTGGGCGGCGGTCGTACGGCCCGGGG
>NZ_JBHUWH010000528.1:0-5111 GCF_042670125.1 Kitasatospora sp. NPDC057198
GGGCGGTGGATGCGCAGCTGCTCCTGCAGGCGCATCGCGTCGGCGAACCGGTCCGCGCCGACCGGGGAGGTGGAGCGCAGCGCCGAGCCGGTGATCCGGCGGCCGGCGGCGCGCCACAGCGCGCGGGTCGGCGGCACCAGGAGGGTCAGCGCCAGCAGGTCGGACAGGAACCCGGGGACCATCAGCAGGACGCCCGCCAGCACCGTCATCGACGTCCCGGTCTGCGGCTGCGCGGACTGCGGGTCCTTGGACAGCTCGACGGCCGCGCGGAAGGCCCGCACCCCGGCGCGCTTGACCACCGCACCGCCGAGGAACACCCCGCCGACCAGCAGCACGAGCGTCAGGAACCAGCCGATCCAGCCGGCCACCACCGTGAGCAGCCAGATCTCCAGCACCAGCCAGGCGGCGACCAGCAGCGGCACGGTTCGGGCGAGCCTGCCTCGGCGGGCCGGGCGGGCCGGGGTTGCTTGCTGGGACACGGTACGGATCCACTCCTTCGCGGTGCTCCCCGCGGCGGCCGGCCTCTCCGGCTGCGTCCACGGCACCACCCAGCACAACGGCCCCGGGGCCCGCCGTGTTCCGAAAGGTCCTCGGCGCGGCTCCCGGGGCCGTCGGGGCCCGTCCGCGGCTCAGGGCGCGGCGTCGGCCTCGCGCCCGGCACCGGCCCGGCCGTCCGCCCTGCGCCGGCGCACCGCGCCGGTCACCGCGAAGGCGCAGGCCAGCACGCCGCCCAGGGCCAGCACCCACTCGGGCGCCGCGCCGACCCGGTCCGCGACGGTCCGGCCGTCGCGCAGCGGCACCAGCGCGTTCAGCACGGCCTGCTCCATCTCGCCGGTGCGCTGCTCCACCGTGCCGTCCGGGGCGATCACCGCGGAGACGCCGCTGGTCGCCGCGATCAGCACCGCCCGCCCGTGCTCGACGGCCCGCAGCCGGGACATCGCGAGCTGCTGCTCGGTCTGCCCGGTCCGGTTGTAGGTGGCGTTGTTGGTCTGCACGACGATGACCCGGCCGCCCTGGTTGACGGCGTCCCGGACGATCTCGTCGTAGGCGACCTCGAAGCAGATCACGTCGCCGATCCGGGCCGGGCCGAGCTGCATCACGCCGTTGTGGTCGCCGGGGTAGAAGTCCCGGGCAACCCGCTGCAGGCGGCTGATCACCTTGGACAGCTCCGCGCGGAACGGCACGTACTCGCCGAACGGCACCGGGTGCTGCTTGGTGTAGGAGGCGCCGGGGCCGGTGACCGGGTCCCAGACGATGCCCTCGTTCTGCACGTGCTGCTCGTCGGGGCCGTCGATCAGGGCGCCGACCAGGGTGGGCACGCCGACCGCCTTGACCGCCTCGTCGATCCGGGCGTACGCGGCCGGGTCGGTGAACGGGTCCAGGTCGGAGGCGTTCTCCGGCCAGATCACCACGTCGGGCCTGGCGACCTTGCCGGCGGCGATGTCGGCGGCGAGCTTCTCGGTGGCGGTGGCGTGGTTGTCCAGCACCTCCATCGGGCGGCCCAGGAAGTCCATGCCGGGGCGGTCCACGTTGCCCTGGACGAGCGCGACCTTGACGGTGTCGTCCGCCGAGGTCGGCACCGGCACCGCGTAGCCGACCAGCACCAGCGCGAGCGCGCCCACCGCGCCCGCGGCGGTGCGCCAGGGCATCTCGGTGTCGGTGCGGCGGGCCCGGACGGCGCTGAGCGCGGCCCAGGCCAGCAGGGTGCCGGCGGCGGCGACCGCGAAGGTCACCAGCGGGGCGCCGCCGAGCGCGGCCAGCGGGGTGAACGGGCTGGCGGTGTTGGCGAACGCCAGCCGGCCCCACGGGAAGCCGCCGAACGGCAGCCGGTCGCGCATCCACTCCTGGGTGACCCAGAGCACCGCGCCCCACAGCGGCCAGCCGCGCAGCTTCGAGGTCAGCGCCGCGCCCGCGCCCATCAGCGCCAGGAACAGCGCCTCGATCAGCGACAGGCCGACCGTGGCGTCCCAGCCGACCGGGCGCAGCCAGGACAGCAGCACCACGAAGAACGGCACGCCGAAGGCGAAGCCGATCCAGGCGCCGTGCCGGGCGGTGCGGCCGCGGGTGAGCAGTGCCAGGGCGGCGACCGCGAGGACCGACAGCGGCCAGACGTCGAACGGCGGGAACGCGAACGCCAGGGCCAGGCCGGAGAGCGCGGCCAGCCCCGTCCGGGCCCACCACGCCTTGCGGGTGCCCCGCACGGGCGCCGGCGGCCCCGTCTCCTCCTCGGCCACCGGCTGCTCCTGCGAAACGGGCAGTGCCACCTGTGCGCACCACCTCTCTGGCTCGGGATCGTCTCCGCCGGGGGGAGGGGGCGCACGCGCGTTCCACCTCGTTCGACGTCCCAGGAAAGGTACCTCACTCCCCCGGCGGGCCCGCCGGGTGCGCCCGACGGCCCGTCAGCGGCCGGCGGGCAGGTGCCGGTGGACGGTGCGGCCGCGGACGACGGTGCGCAGGCAGACCGGCAGCGGTGCGCCGGGGGTGAGGTCGGGCAGGCCGGGGGTGCCGGAGCGCGGGTCGGTGGACCAGCCGGCGACGCGGCTGTCGGGGGCCTGCACGACCAGGTCGGTGGTGTCCCAGACGGCGTAGGAGGCGGGCGCGCCGGGCACCAGGACGCCGTCGCCGTCGTGGCCCAGCGCCCGGTGGCCGCCGCGGGTGTGCGCGGTGAAGGCGGCGCGGACCGAGATCCGGTGCTCGGGGGTGCGGTGGAAGGCGGCGGCCCGGACGGTGCCCCACGGGTCGAGCGGGGTGACCGGCGCGTCCGAGCCGAAGGCCAGCGGGACGCCGGCGCGCAGCATCGCCGCGAACGGGTTGAGCGCGGCGGCGCGCTCGGCGCCGAGGCGTTCGGCGTACATGCCGTCGGGGCCGCCCCAGGCCGCGTCGAAGGCGGGCTGGACGGAGGCGGTGAGGCCGAGTTCGGCGAACGCGGCGAGGGTCTCGGGGGTGAGCGCCTCGGCGTGCTCGACCCGGTGCCGGGCGGCCTTGATCCGGTCGGCGCCGAGCTTGTCGGCGGTGGCCCGGACGCCCTCCACCACGGCGGCGATCGCGGCGTTGCCGATGGCGTGGAAGCCGGCCTGCAGGCCCGCCTCGGTGCAGGCGGTGACGTGGTCGGCGATCTCGGCGGCGCCCAGGTAGGCGGCGCCGGTGTGCGCGGCGTCGGCGTACGGGTCGTGCAGGCAGGCGGTGTGCGAGCCGAGGGCGCCGTCGACGAACAGGTCGCCGCCGGCGCCGACCGCGCCCAGGCGCTCGGCGGTGGCGACGCCCTCGGGGCCGAGTTCGCCCCAGTAGCCGTACACCTCGGGGCCGTCGGTCCCGGCGGCGAGGGCGAGCAGCGCGGCGAGGTCCTCGGCGGAGGAGATCTGCGGGCCGGCGCACTCGTGCAGGGTGCCGATGCCGAGTTCGGCGGCCCGGCGCAGGGTGGCGAGCTGGGCGGCGCGGCGCTGCTCGGCGGTGAGGTGGGCGAGCGCGGCCTGCCGGACGGCGTGGTGGGCGTCCCGGGTGAGCGGGCCGTCGGCGTCGTGGCCGGGGAGCGACTCCAGGCCGGGGACGAGGGCGCGCAGCGCGCTGGTGGCGAGGCCGGAGTGGACGTCGGTGCGGGAGAGGTAGAGCGGGGCGCCCGCGGCGGCGGCGTCGAGTTCGGCGAGCGCGGGGGCGCGGTGCTCGGGCCAGCGGGTCTCGTCCCAGCCGTGGCCGATCAGCACGCCGCCGGCGAAGGGGGCGCAGAACGCGGCGGTGCGCTCGAGGGCCTCGGCGAGCGAGGCGCTGCCGGTCAGGTCGAGGCCGGTGAGGGCGAGGCCGGTGGAGGTGGCGTGCACGTGGGCGTCGACGAAGGCGGGGGTGACCAGGGCGCCGTCCAGTTCGACGATCTCGTCGGCGGTGTCGGCGTACGCCTCGGCGGCTCCGTCGCTGCCGACCCAGGCGACGTGCCGGCCCTCGACCAGCATGGCGGTGGCGAAGGGGTCGGCGGGGCTGTAGACGTTGCCGCCGCGCAGCAGCACGGTCCGGTCGGTGCGTTCGGTCATGGCGTCCAGTCTCGCACCCCGAACGGCCTGGTCAGAGCTTGGGCGGGCGGGACTCGTACGGGGTGGAGAGCACGACGGTGGTGCGGGTGGAGACGCCCGCGGCGGAGCGGATCCGGGCGAGCAGGTCCTCCAGGTCGCCGGGGCCGGGGACGCGGACCTTGAGGATGTAGTTCTCGTCGCCGGCGACGCTGTGGCACGCCTCGATCTCGGGGAGGCCGACCAGGCGTTCGGGGGTGTCGTCGGGCGCGCTGGGGTCGAAGGGCTTGACCGAGATGAACGCGGTGAGCGCCAGGTCGACCGCCTCGGGGTCGACGATGGCGGTGTAGCCGCGGATGACGCCGCGCTGTTCGAGGCGGCGCACCCGCTGGTGCACGGCCGAGGTGGACAGGCCGGTGGCCTTGCCCAGGTCGGTGTAGCTCATCCGTCCGTCCTGCAGCAGCAGCTGGACGATGCGCTGGTCGAGTTCCTCCACAAGGCGCCAACCTACTCGATCGCGGCCGGGCTGTGCAGGGAGCTCACCGGGGGGCGCGCGCGGGGGGCACATGCCAACGGAATGTGGCGAGGAACACAGTCGGTGCATCACCGTGCGCCGGAGTGCAGGGTTATGACGTCCCGTCACTGGGAAGTGCTGCTGGTGGCCCGGACCACGAGAGGCTCCGGGGCGATCCTAGGGGGATCACGATGCCTTCCACCGACCTGCACCCCGACGTCGAGGACGAACCCGGCGCGCCCGAGGCGTCCTTCGGGACGGGCCCGGGCGCGGCCGACACCTGGGAGACCGTCCGGGTGCACTGCCCGGAGTGCGACCGCCCGATCGCGTTGATCGGGGACGAGGAGCGCCTGCCCCAGCACGCGGTGCTGACCTCCGCGTGGAACCCCTTCCAGCCCGCGATCTGCCGGGGCACCGGCGCGCCGACCGCCGACCTGCCGGAGTGCGGGGAGCAGCCGGAGCGCGAGGGCCTGGGCGACCTGGTCATGCTGCCGACCGCGCTGGACTGGCGCACCCAGCCGTTCTCGCACGCCGGGGCCCACCGCGCGGTGCGCGTGTTCGGGCCCGCGCAGCGCGACCACCGCCGCGCGGCCTGAGCC
>NZ_JBHUWH010000529.1:0-5095 GCF_042670125.1 Kitasatospora sp. NPDC057198
GCGCCCGCCCCCGACGCCCCGCACCACCCCTCCGGGCGCGCCGCGCCGCACCCGGAGCCGGGAGAACCAGGAGAACCACCGATGACCCCGCCGACACCGCCGCCGCCCCCACCGCCGGGGCCGGGACTGGAAGTCCACGACCTCACCGTCAGCTACGGCCGGTCCGTCCGCGCCCTGGCCGACGTGTCGCTCGCCGTCCCCGACCGGGGGGTCGTCGCCCTGCTCGGCCCCAACGGCGCCGGGAAGTCCACCCTGCTGCGGGCCCTGTCCGGCACGCTGCGGCTGCACGGCGGAGCGATCGACCGCGGCACCGCCACCTTCGACGGCACCCCGCTGAACGGCCGCGACGCCGCCGCCGCGGTCACCGCGGGGATCGTGCAGGTCCCCGAAGGGCGCGGGGTCTTCCCCAGGCTGACCGTGCAGGAGAACCTGCGCTGCGGCACGCTCGGCCTCGGCCGCCGCGCCCGGGCCCGCAGCCGGGCCCAGCGCGACCGGGTGCTCGACCTCTTCCCGGTGCTGGCGCAGCGCCGCGGCCAGCCGGCCGGCCTGCTCTCCGGCGGCGAACAGCAGATGCTCGCCATGGGCCGGGCCCTGATGGCCTCGCCCCGGCTGCTCCTGCTGGACGAGCCCTCGCTGGGCCTGGCGCCGCTGGTGGTCGCCCGGATCGCCGCACTCGTCCGGGAGATCAACGCCCAGGGCACCGGCGTCCTGGTGGTCGAGCAGAACGCCGCCATGGCACTCGAACTCTCCTACCACGCCTACGTGTTGGAGGTCGGCGAACTGCGCCTGCAGGGCCCCTCCGCGGAACTCGCCGCCAGCGACGAGGTCCGCCGCCTCTACCTGGGCGAGGGCGGCGGGGACGAGGACGGGGACGGGGACGGGGACGGGGACGGGCAGACCCCGGCTCCGGCGCGCACCCTGCGCAGGTGGGCCGCGTGAGCGCCGGGGACGGCACGGACGTGCCCCGCCTGGTCGTCGACCGGGTCACCGTCCGCTTCGCCGGGCTGACCGCGCTGGACGCCGCGTCCTTCACCGTCGAACCGGGCAGCGTGCACGCCCTGATCGGCCCGAACGGCGCCGGGAAGTCCACCTGCTTCAACGTGCTCTCCGGCGTCTACCGCGCCACCTCCGGATCGGTCCGCCTCGGCGGGCACGAACTCACCGCGCTGCCGCCGCACCGGACGGCCGCACTCGGCCTGGCCCGCACCTTCCAGAACATCGTGCTGACCCGCGGCACCGTCGCCGACAACCTGATGCTCGGCCGCCACCTGCACACCCGGGCCGGCTACCTCGCCTCCGCGCTGCGGCTGCCCGCCGCGGTGCGCGAGCAGCGCCTCCACCGCGAACGGGCCCGGGAGATCGCCGAGTTCACCGGGATCGGCGCGCACTTCGACCGCCCCGTCGGGCTGCTGTCCTACGGCGACCGCAAACGGGTCGAGCTGGCCAGGGCGCTGTGCGCGGAGCCGAAGGTCCTGCTGCTGGACGAGCCGGTGGCCGGGATGAACGCCACCGAGCGGCTGGCGATGGCCCGCACCATCGCCGAGGTCCGCCGGGCGCTGGGCGTCTCGGTGCTCATCGTCGAGCACGACATGGGCCTGGTCATGCGGATCGCCGACCAGGTCACCGTCCTGGACTTCGGCCGGCGCATCGCGGGCGGCACCCCGGCCGAGGTCCGGCGCGACCCCGCCGTGGTCCGCGCCTACCTGGGCGCCGGACCGGACGCCGACCACGATCCCGATGCCGATGCCGAACCGGACCGCGCGGAACAGGAGGAGAGCGCGTGAACACCTTCGTCGAGACACTCTTCAACGGGCTCACCCTGGGCTCCGTCTACGCCCTGGTCACCGTCGGCTTCGTGGTGGTCTTCAAGGCGTCCGGCGCGATGAACTTCGCCCACGGCTCGC
Organism: Kitasatospora sp. NPDC057198; assembly: GCF_042670125.1. NCBI lineage: Bacteria > Bacillati > Actinomycetota > Actinomycetes > Kitasatosporales > Streptomycetaceae > Kitasatospora > Kitasatospora sp. NPDC057198. The sequence continues at coordinate 1,905 of NZ_JBHUWH010000529.1, forward strand.
TGCTGCTGCTGGGCGGCTACCTGGTGGCCGTCCTGCGCGACGACCTCGGGTTCGCCGGGGCGCTGACCGCGGCCGCCGGGTGCACCGCCGCCGCGGCCGGGCTGCTGGCCCTGGTGCTGCGCGCGGCCGGCCCCGGCGCACCGGCCCACACCCTGACGATCCTCACCATCGGCGCCGACCTGATCCTCTCCACCGACCTGGCCCGCCGCCTCGGCCCCGACATCCTCGGCCTGGCCGACCCCTGGGGCGACCGGGTCGTCGACCTGGGCCCCTTCCCGGTGGCCGAGGCACGGCTGGCCTCGCTCGCGGTCTCCGTGCTGCTGGTCGGCGCCGTCCTGGCGGCGTTCCGCTGGAGCCGGTGGGGCCTGGCGATGCGGGCCGCCACCCAGGACCGGGAGGCCGCCGCGCTGATGGGCGTGCGCCAGCAGCGGGTCCGGCTGCTGGCCTGGTGCGTCGCCGGCGTGCTGGCCACCGTCGCCGCGGTCTTCCTGGCGTCCTTCCCCGCCCCCGGCCTGGACCGGACGACCGGCACGGTCGCCCTCAAGGCCCTGCCCGCGGCCATCCTCGGCGGCATCGACTCGGTCGGCGGCGCGCTGCTCGGCAGCATGCTCGTCGGCGTCACCGAGGCGCTGGTCGCCGGCTACCACCAGCACCTCGGGGCGGCCGGGCAGGGCCTGGCCGGTGTCGCCCCGTATGCCGTGATGGTCCTGGTGCTGCTCGTCCGCCCGCGCGGCCTGCTCGGCTCGAAGGAGACCTCCCGTGTCTGACGCCCCCCGCCGCCCGCGGATCCCGCTGCGCCGACCCGCCCCGGGCACGGTCGCGCCGGTGCTGCTGGTGCTCGTGCTGGCCTGCCTGCCGTTCTACCTCTCCCAGTTCTGGCTCCAGACCGGCCTGTTCGCGATGGCCGCGGTGGTCGCCGCGATCGGCCTGAACGTCCTCACCGGGGCGGCCGGACAGCTCTCCATGGGACACGCCTTCTTCCTCGCCGTCGGCGCGTACGGCTACACCTGGATGGCCGGGGAGCCCGGCCGCTCCGGCACCGTCCACCTCAGCGGCCTGGGTCTGCCGCCGCTGCTCGCCTTCGTGCTCGCCGCCGTCCTCGCCGGGGCCGTCGGCGGGGCGCTGAGCCCGATCGCGGGCCGGCTGCGCGGCATGTACCTGGGCATCGCCACGCTGTCCCTGGTCTTCCTCGGCCAGTACGCGATGGCCCAGCTCACCTCGGTGACCGGCGGCTACAACGGCCGCTCGGTCGCCCCGATGGAGATCCTCGGGTTCTCCCTCTCGGACGAGTCGCCCGAGGGGCTGTCGGTGCTCGGCGTCCCGTTCGGCGCGTTCGAACGGCTCTGGTACTTCGCGCTCGCCGTGGTCGTCGCGGCCTGCTGGACGGCCCGCAACCTGCTGCGCGGCCGACCGGGCCGGGCACTGGGGGCGCTGCGCGACAGCGAGGTCGCCGCCGCCGTGATGGGCGTGTCGCCGACCCGGCACCGGGCCGCCGCCTTCGCGCTCTCCTCGACGTTCGCCGGCGCGGCCGGGGCGCTGCTGGCGCTTCCGCCGGGTCGTCCCCGAGTACTTCGGCCTGGCGCTGTCGATCGACTACCTCGCCATGATCGTCATCGGCGGCCTGGGCACGGTGGCGGGCGCCGTCACCGGAGCGGTGCTCGTCACCCTGCTGCCGCAACTGCTCGCGCACTACGCCGACGTGCTGCCGCTGGTCGGCGACCCCTCGGCGGCCGACACCGCGCTCGGCCCGGTCGAGGCGTCGCGCTACCTGTACGGCGCCGCCGTCCTGCTCGTCCTGCTGCTCGCCCCCGGAGGGCTGGCCGGACTGCTCCGGGAGCGCCTCGCCCGGCCGCGCCGCCGCCCGGCCCGCACCCCCGTCCCCGCCCCTGCCGTTCCCCCCGTTCCCGCCGTTTCCCCCGTTCCCCCCACCTCCTGCAAGGAGCCCCTCGGATGAGAACCACCACCCGCACCCTCGCCGCCGTCGCCACCGCCGTGGTGCTGCTCGCGACCGGCGCGTGCAGCACCAAGTCCGGAGCGGGCGCGGACAGCACCGGAAGCGGCGGCGTCAAGACCGGCCCCGGCGTCACGGACGGCACGATCACGCTGGGCGCGCTGACCGACCTCAGCGGCCCGTTCGCGGCCCTCGGCCGCAGCGCGCTCCAGGGCGAGCAACTCTACTTCGACCAGGTCAACCAGGCCGGCGGCATCTGCGGACGGACCGTCCGACTGGAGGTCAAGGACCACGGCTACGACGTGCAGAAGGCCGTCACCGCCTTCACCGAGCTCCAGCCGAAGGTCGCCGCGCTCCCGCTGGTGGTCGGCTCGCCCGTGGTCAGCGCGATCACGGACGACGTCGCCAAGCAGAACCTGCTGACCTTCCCGCAGGGCTGGTCCTCCACCCTGCTCGGGCGGCCGGCACTCCAACTGGTCGGCTCCACCTACTCCGTGGACATGGTCAACGGCGTGGACTTCCTGGTCCGCACGGCCGGGCTCAAGCCCGGCGACAAGATCGGCCACGTCTACTTCGAGGGCGAGTTCGGCGAGGACGCCGCCGCCGGCTCCCGCTACGCCGCGAAGCAGGCCGGGCTGGAACTGGTGGAGCAGAAGATCAAGCCCACCGACGAGGACATGACCGCGCAGGCCACCGCCCTCCGGGCGGCCGGGGTGAAGGCCGTCCTGATCAGCGCCGGGCCCAAGCAGGTCGCCTCGCTGGTCGGCGTCTCCGCGGCCGCCGGCTCCCAGGTGCCGTTCCTCGCCAACGCCGCCTCCTACGCCCCGCAACTGCTGGACACCCCCGCCGGACCGGCCCTGGAGAAGCTCCTCTACACCGTCAGCCCCTCCCCGGCCATCGGCGCCGACCTGCCCGCCACCCAGAAGCTGGTGGCGGACTACCGGGCCAAGTACCCGCAGGCCACCATCGACATGGGCGTCCTGGCCGGCTACAACGGCGGCTCGGCGACGGTCGCCGTGCTGAAGCAGGCGTGCGCCGACAAGGACCTCTCGCGCAAGGGCATCCTGGCCGCCCGGACGAAGATCACCTCGCTCGACACCGGGCTCGGCATCGTCTACGACTTCACCGACCCGGCCAAGCCCTCCAGCACCAAGAGCTTTGTCCTCAAGCCCGCCAAGGGCGAGCCCGGCGGTCTCGCGGTCGTCGAGGGCCCGGTCCAGGCCGCGGCACTGGCCGGCTT
>NZ_JBHUWH010000530.1:0-5081 GCF_042670125.1 Kitasatospora sp. NPDC057198
GTGGCGCGGGCCGCGCCCTCCCGGGCCCGGGTGGGCATGCCCCGGACGACGGAGGCGTGGGAGTCGGCCAGCCGTCCGCCTCCTCCCGGACCGGGGCGGGGCGGAAGCAGCCCGGCGTCGACGTCGGCGACGGTCTCGGCCGCGATCGCGCGCTCGGTGCCCTCGCGGCGGGCGCGCAGCTCCTCGCGGACCTCCCGGGAAGCGTGACCGGTGTCGGTCGCGCCGTCGACCACGAAGCCGCCCGACGGACGGACTTCCCACCGTGGCCGACGGTGTACCGGTACTTCAAGTGGTGGCACGACGACGGCGCCGTCGAGCGCATCCACGACGCCCTGCGCGGCAGGGTCCGTGAAGCCGACGGTCGCGGCGAGCATCCAGGACCGCGACGGTGCGAAGCGGTCCTTGCCGTGGACCGGGCCCGACCACCCCGGCGTCAAGAAAGTCCGGGCCGACCAGGGCTTCGCCGGCCGCCTGGTCGACCGGGCTGCCACGGTCCTCGGCCGCGACCCGGAGACCGTCCGCAAGGACCCGGCCAGCGCGGATTCCAGGTCCGGCCCAAGCGGTGGGCGGTGGAGCGGGCCTTCTCTTGGCTCACCCCCCACCGGCGCCTTGCCCGGGACTGCGAGACCAGCCCGGCCCGCTCGGCGACGATGATCCGCCGGACGATGACCGGCATCACGGTCCGCCGGCTCACCCGAGGCCGTCCGGCAGCGCGCAAGGCTTGCGCCCGCCGCCGCAGGCTGCCGACTGACACTCCGCCCGAACGCCGGTACAGACCCGGATCAGTTCCAGGGCCCGCTCCCCAGGTCCGCGTCGGGGTCCTCGTCGTCTTCGTGCAGGAACCGCGCAGTGGCGGCCCCTCTGAAGCTGACGTCACTCAGCGGCCACTCCTCGAACTCGTCGCGCAGGAGCCGCACCAGGAACTCGGCCATCCCGACGGGGTGCACCGTCCAAGCCGAGTGCTGCCGGGCCCAGACGGCAACCGGCCAGCGGTCCGGATCCGGGCCGGCGGCAACCCAGGTGAGGACGTCTGCTTCCGTGACGCCCCAGACGAGCATGTCCTCCACGCGGTAGAGGCCCCTCTGCTCGGGCAGGTTCCAGTCGTCCGCGGTGCCCCGCAGCATCCCTGGAGGAAGGGTGTCCACCCGCATGCCCGCCCACTCGGCGCTGCCGCCGGCCGGACCGCAGACACCCACCCACTCGATCGAACCACGCCCGAAGGTGTCGATGAACTTCCGGTAGTCCGAAGGGAGTTGTCTCCCGTACGCCGCCTCGACAGCCTTCCAGTCCACGACGTCCCCACGCGTCGGCCCGATGCACGACAGGCGATGCGACAGCTCGACGACAGCATCGCCACCTCCGCTCCCGCCTGTCGTCATCTCGTTCGTGAACGTGGGCTCGCCCATCTCTGCCACTCCCCGCCGCAAAGGCTGTACACGTCCCGGCACCGGCTCGATGCCCAGCCACGGGCCGTACCCTACGTGCCGATCGCGACAGGCCAGACATCGTTCAAGCCCGACTCACGGCAGTTCTCGAACGCGGTCCGAGGCCGCGCCAGGCCGCGAGCGGCGCCCCGCCGCCCGGCAGCCCCCTCCCCTTTCGACCGGGCCCGTGGAGCCTTCCGGCACAGCGCGTCGGGGCCGTGTCGGCAAGGCGGCCGTCGAACTCCCGGCCCTCCCGGACGCCAGGCTCTTCCGGGCGCCAGGCCCTCCCGGGCGTCGGAACCCCGGAGGGCCTGTCCGGCTCGTGCGGGGGCCGTTGTAGCGTGCTGGCCATGGCGAACGGCACGGCAGTGGACGGTACGGCGGCGCGGACGGCGGCTCCCGGGGCGGTGGCTCTGGTCCTGGCGGCGGCGGTGGCCGGCGGGTGGGGGTTCGGGGTGGCGGCGGACGGGGCGCCGTGGGCGGACGGGCTTCGCGGGGCGCTGCGCGGGAACGGGCTGGCGGTGTTCGCCGGTTACGGGGCGGCCGTGCTGGCGGGGAGCCTGCTGCGGACGGCGGCGCCGAAGTACCGTTCGCGGTCGGTGGGCGCGGTGTGGGCGGGAGCGGTGCTGGCGCTGCTGTTCGGCGTGCTGGTGGCGTTGCTGGCCTGGCCGGTCGCGGAGATCGCGCCCGCTTCGCACCAGGACCCGGTCTCCCGGCGGGATCCGGGCTTCCTCTACCCGATGTGGCTGGCCTCCACGCTGCTGGCGCCCGCGCTGGCCACGGCGGGCGTGCGGATGGGCCTGCCGCTGGCCGCGCCGACCACCGCCGCTGCGCCGCGCTTCCGGCTGCCCGCCGAGGGCACCGTGCGGCGCGGGGTGCTGCGCGGGCTGGCCTGGGGTGCGCCGCTGTTCGTGTTCCTGCTGCTGATGTCGGCGTTCTGAGCTGTCCCGTCCTGTCCTGTCCCCGTCCCGTCCCGGTCGGTCAGTCGGTGGTGGGCGCGGTCAGGTCGAGGGTGAAGCTGAACCGGTCGCCCCGGTAGAGGGTGCGGGCGAGTTCCAGCGGACGGCCGTCGGCGTCCCGGCTGCGGCGGTGCAGCAGCAGCATCGGCAGGGCGGGCGGGGTGCCGATCAGCAGGGCCTCGCGCGGGGTGGCGAGCACGGTCTCGATGCGTTCCTCGGCTCCGGCGAGGTGGACGCCGCGTTCGCGCAGGTGGCCGTAGAGCGATCCGGCCGGGTCGAACTCGGTGGCCAGGTCGGGGACGCGGGCCACCGGCAGGTAGGTGGACTCCAGGCCGACGCGTTCCTCGTCGGCGCGCAGCACCCGTTCGAGGTGCCAGAGCGGTTCGCCGGGCGGGACGGCGAGGCGGTCGGCCAGGGCGGGGTCGGCGGGCTGCCGGTCCAGGGCGATCAGGGTGCGGCCGGGGCGCAGGCCCTGGCGGGTGACGCCCTCGGTGTAGCTGGCCAGCGACAGCGGCTGTTCGATCTTGGCCCCGGCGACCACCGTCCCGCGGCCCCGGCGGCGCAGCCGTCCTTCGAGCAGCAGTTCGCGCAGGGCCTGGCGGACGGTGGCGCGGGCGACGCCGCACCGTTCGGCCAGGTCGGCTTCGGTGGGGAGCCGTCCGCCCGGGCCCAGCTCGCCGATGAGTTCTTCGACCCGGGTCTTGACCAGGTAGTACTTGGGCACCCGGCCGTGCTCGGGAACGCCCGACCGGGCGGGGGCCAGGGGTGCGCGGTGGGTGCCGTGGTTCACCGCGCCAGGGTACCGATCCCCCGTTCGGGGCGCCGACGAACCATCACGGATCGATAACCGGTCTGGACCGAATTTTGACGCTTGTTCATACAACCGTGGACTCGGTGCGGGCTCGCCGCCGCCCGCCCGGCCCATCCTCGGTTGCCGGTGCAACCGCACCGTGCCGCTTTCCCGTTGGGAGCCCCCGTGCGCAACTCCCGTTCCACCATGGCCCTTTCCCTCTCCGCGGCGGCCGTCGTCGCGGCCGCGCTGGTGCCGCTGGGCACCTCGTCCGCCGCGGCCGCCACCGGCGCGTACAACGGCCTGCCGAACGGCAGCAAGCAGGCCAAGACGCTGGTGATCGGCATCGACGGCACCCGGTACGACAAGCTGCTGGCGGCGGACGCGCCGAACCTGAAGGCGCTGATGGCCTCGGGCACCACGGCGACGTCCGACCTGTACGCGAACCCGCTGGCGCCGACGCTGTCCGGGCCGGGCTGGTCGACCATCGCGACCGGCGTGTGGCCGGACAAGCACCGGGTGCTGGACAACAGCTTCACCGGTGCGCGCTTCGACCTGTACCCGGACTACGCGAGCCGGCTGGAGGCCGCCGACCCGGCAAACTCGACGCTGGTGATCGGCTCCTGGAACCCGATCACCGCGAACGTCTTCAACGGCGTCGCCGACCTGCGGATCCCGGAGAGCGAGAACGACGCGAAGACCGCCTCGGACGCCGCCGACTACCTGGCGCACGGCAACCCGGACTCGGTCTTCCTGCACTTCGACGAGGTGGACGAGGCCGGGCACTCCTACGGCGGCGCGTCCAGCCAGTACCTGGCGGCGATCCACGGCGCGGACGGCCTGGTCGGGCAGGTGCTGGCCGCGCTCAGGTCCCGTGCCACGTACGCCTCGGAGGACTGGCTGGTCGTGGTCACCACCGACCACGGCCACACCGACGCGGGCGGCCACGGCGGCAACAGCGCCAACGAGCGGCAGACCTGGATGGTCCTCGACGGCCGGGGCCAGGCCGCCGGGGCGCACCGCTACGACGTAAAGCCGGTGGACATCGCGCCGACCGTGCTCAAGCACCAGGGCGCGCCGATCGATCCGGCCTGGGGCCTGGACGGCAGGCCGGTGGACGAGATCGTGCCGGACGAGTTCGACGCGCTGCGCCCGAGCCTGCAGACCAGGGTGGACGAGACCGGCATCGGCTCGACGGTCAAGGGCTTCACCCGCACCCCGCCGACCGGCTGGTCGATCGACAACTCGCGGATGCCGAGCGGCGGCGTCACCGAGTGGCGCGGCTGGGCGTTCGCCACCGACGAGTTCTGGACGGCGGCGCAGCTGGGCCAGGGCCGGGAGACCAACGTCCGGGCCCGCAACGTGTTCGCGGTCGCGGACTCCGACGAGTGGGACGACAAGTCGCACGGCACCGGACAGTTCGACTCGACGCTGGTCAGCCCGGCCTACCCGGTGGCGGGGCGGACGCGCGGGACGCTGTCCTTCGCCACCGACTACAGGGTGGACGGCCCGCAGACCGGCGACGTGTACGTGTCCTTCGACGGCGGCGCCGCGCAGCTGGTGAAGTCCTACCGGGCCGACCTGAACACGGTCGAGCACCTGGAGGTGGCCGTCCCGGCGGGGGCCTCGACGGCCCGGTTCCAGTTCCGCTACACCGGCACCAACTCGGCGTTCTGGACGGTCGACCAGGTCGTCTTCGGCTGAACCGGCCCGCTCGGTCCGGGCGGGCGGCCCCGCCCGCCCGGCACCGCTCAGCGGGTCTTGAGCACCACCCCGGCCGCGAAGGCGATCTGCTCGGCCGTCAGGTCGGCACGGGCGGTCAGCCGCAGCCGCGAGATCCCGTCGGGTACCGACGGCGGCCGGAAGCATCCCACCGCGAGCCCCGCGCCACGGCAGTCGGCGGCCCAG